>JBDUCV010000129.1:0-2903 GCA_040003255.1 Actinomycetota bacterium | reverse complement strand
GTCGATCCTCGGCCAGGGGCCAGCGGCGCCGAAGATCGACTGGATGAACAAGATCGGCGAGGGCGCCGACACCGCGAAAAAGGTGCTCGACTTCGTCTCCACATTGCGGCAGTTCATTACCAGCTGACAAGCTGCTTCCCGTGCGCCGAGTGGCCTATGCCCGCAGTGTGGCGCTACGCGGCGGGGCACTCACAACTGTGCTTGGCGGTGCAGCGAGGTTGAGGGCCAAGGTCTGCAGGCCGTGGGCGACGGCTGTGGCAACGGTGGCAGCTGGTATCCGGAGTTGCCGCGCGATCTGTTGTTGGTCCTGGTCGCCGAAGTACACGAGGGCGAGCACGTCTTGTTCGATAGCGATGAGCGAACCGAATGCCGAGGCCAGGGCGCTGTCCATGAGGGGGATGCACGGGGACTTGGGGTTACGCCGGATCCGGGCGCGGCCGTCCCTGTTGTGAATGTTTCGTGCGAACCGTTCGGCTGCGCTCGCGGATGTCGGTGGGGTCAGGTGCATGTCAGTCATTGGGTATCCGTTGGTGGTCGAAGGTGGAGTGCGACTCGGGGGAGTCGACGTCGAAGGCGTCCGTCAGCTGCGTGAGGGTGAGGATGCGTCGCACGCACGGCGCGGGCGAGATGAGGACAAGTCGCTTTCCTTGGTGGCCGGCGGCATTGCGGATGGTGATGAGTGCCCCGACGCCAGCCGCGTCGATGAACGTGACGGCCGACAGGTCCACTCGCAGCGCCGACGCCGCTCGCCCGGTGAGGAGGCGGGTGGCTGCGATGCGGAATTGGTCGACGGAGGCTAGATCGACCTCGCCGGTGACGACGAGGTCGACGCTTAGTGGGTTGCCGTCGGTGTCGTATCGCGCTACCTGGGGTTCCTGGCGTTCCTGGCGTTCCTGAACTGCTTGGTGTCGGTGATGTGTCACGGTCGCGCGCCGAGACGGACCAGTGGTGCGGCGGTGAGCGCGGAGAGGGCGATCGTGTCTATGGCTTCGAGGACATCGTTGAGCCGACCGTCGTCGACGCCGATGTTGGCCATGCCGTCTGGTCGAGCCGCAAGCGCCTTCGAGGTAGCCATCCAGGTCTCCGAGGTGTTGATCCGGTCTCGGTGTCGCGAAACACCTGGGCCGCCGGGATGGCAGCCGAGCCCATTTCTGAACCTTCCGCAATGCTTGCCTACCGAGCACGCGTCGGCGTCGCCGGAAACTATGCAAGACGGTTTATCTGGCGTGCGATGTTGCCGCCGCACTAATGGGCTCCGCACGATGGGACTCCGGGCGCATAGGGGATCTCGTGATCGACGACGTAGAGGCGGATCGAGTTCAGTCCTTCCGCGACGACCTGCTGACTAGGGCGGTCGCGGGTGATCCGGTTGGTATGTGCGCACAGTTGGACCGGGCAACCGCGATGTTCAGCCTCGGCACTTGTATCGACGGCGTGTTGCTGCCGGCGCTGCGCGAGGTCGGCTCACGGTGGCAGGCAGGGATCGTCGATGTGGAGACCGAACGGCTGACCACCGAAACCGTTCGTGCATGGCTCGAACGATTGACGGCCCTCGCGCCCGAACCGTCCCCGGCACCGCCGCTGCTGTTGGCCTGCGGCCCCGGAGACCAACATTCGGTCGGTCTGGAGGCGCTCGCAGTGTTGCTGCGCTACGACAGGCGCCGCTGCCGAATCCTCGGCGCGCGAGCCTCGCCTAGGGCGCTGACCATCGCAGTGAAGGCGAGCGAGCCCAGCGCTGTCGTTGTCGTCTCCCACCTCGCCACGATGCGGGTTCATGCGGTGCAGAGCCTGCAGGCAATGGTTGGGCTCGGGCCCGTCCTCTTTTATGCAGGCCGCTCCTTCGACGGCGTGCGCGCCCGCGTTGATCTACCCGGCACCTATTTGGGAACGAATCTCCACGACGCGTGCGGTCTGATTCTCGCCGCCGTGGACGGGCGCGCCCGATGAGTCGCGTGGATGTGGCCGCAATGGAAGTCGGCCGGCCCGCTATACAGCCAGGGCCGAGCGTGCAAGGCTTCGCGTGATCAACCGGCCGGGGTAGACGAGCAGTATGATCGCGGTGAAGGGAACGATCATGCCTCACGTCATGTGTCCGGTCGCTTCCGCCTCCGATGGCCGATCCTGGTGATTCCAGCGCCGAGCCGCTGGGTGTGCCGATCGCCGAGGTAGCAACAGTCCTCGGTGTACCGCTGCCGACGCTGCGTTCTTGGGAGCGCCGCTACGGAATTCCGGACCGTAAGCATGAGCCGGGAACTCACCGTCGCTACTCCGAAGCCGACTTGCACACATTGCGGCTGATGCGTGACGAGATCGCTCGCGGTAAACGAGCCAGCCTGGCCGCAGAATCCGTCCGCGAACTTCTCGCCTCAGCCGGCCCAGCGACCATGTACGTCGAAGCCATCATGGACGCCTCGCAGCGCTCCGACCCGATCGCCGTTCGTGAGCACCTCAGCCGTGCCCACGGCCACCTTGGGCTTGCCGAATGTCTCGACGACGTCTTGCTGCCAGCGATGCGGCAGGTCGGACTCTGGTGGCAGACGGGACGTTGTGACGTCGAACAGGAACATCTCACCACCGAGGCCGCCCGCGCCTGGCTGGAGAGTCTTGCCGCCTACGCTCCGTTGCCGACTCGAGAGCCGTCCATCGTGCTGGCCTGCGGCCCGACCGACCTGCATACCATCGGGCTCGAGGCACTGACCGTGCTGCTCCGCTACGAGGGCTGGAGTTGCCGCACACTCGGAGCAAGAACCTCCGTACCCGCACTGACCGCGGCGATCCACGCGACCGGAGCCAGTTCAGCAGTGATCGTCTCGCACCTCAACACCGGCCGGCAGCGTGCCGTGCAAGCCCTGCACGCGGCGGCCCACCTGGACGTCGCGGTGTTCTACGCAGGCAACGCTTTC
>JBDUCV010000080.1:0-9781 GCA_040003255.1 Actinomycetota bacterium | reverse complement strand
TCAGCACGACGGGTTGCACCGGCTGGCGCCCTAGAGCTTCCCGACGCGACCCTGACAAGATGGCGCCACCGATCGAGGAAGGACGGCGCATCGCATGACCGACCACGCCGAGACCGCCACTGCACTGCCCGCGGCGCTTGCGGTCTCGCGACAGGCGCCCGATCGCAACCTGGCGCTCGAGCTGGTCCGGGTCACCGAGGCCGCGGCTATGGCCGCCGGTCGATGGGTGGGGCGCGGGGAAAAGAACGGCGGCGACGGCGCGGCAGTCGATGCGATGCGCACGCTGATCGGCACGGTCTCGATGCGAGGCGTCGTCGTCATCGGCGAAGGTGAGAAGGACAACGCCCCAATGCTCTACAACGGCGAGGAGGTCGGCGACGGCACCGGCCCGCTGTGCGACGTCGCGGTCGATCCGATCGATGGCACGACGCTGATGGCCAAGGGCATGCCCAACGCACTGGCGGTGATCGCGGTAGCCGAGCGGGGCAGCATGTTCGACCCGTCCGCGGTGTTCTACATGGAGAAGATCGCCACCGGCGTCGAAGCGGCCGACGTCGTCGACATCACCGCGCCCGCTGCCGAAAATGTGCGCCGGGTCGCCAAGGCCAAACGCGGCCACCCAGAGGACGTCACGGTCTGCATCCTCGACCGACCACGGCACGCCGCGCTCGTCGACGAGGTCCGCGCCGCGGGAGCACGGATCAAGTTCATCAGCGACGGCGACGTCGCCGGGGCGATCATGGCAGCTCGCCCCGGTACTGGCGTCGACCTGCTGCTCGGTATCGGTGGCACGCCTGAGGGGATCATCGCCGCCGCCGCGGTTGCCTGCATGGGCGGGACGCTGCAGGGTCGGCTCTGGCCGCGCGACGACGAGGAACGGCAGCGGGCGCTCGACGCGGGCCACGACCTCGACCGGGTATTGACCACCCGCGATTTGGTGAGCGGCGAGGATATCTTCTTCTGCGCCACCGGGGTCACCGACGGCGAATTGCTGCGCGGAGTTCGTTACTACGCAGACTCGGTGCGCACCGAGTCGATCGTCATGCGCTCTAAGTCTGGCACGATCCGAGTCGTCGACTCGATGCACCAACTGGGCAAGCTGCGCGCCTATTCAGCAGTCGATTTCGACCGAAACTGAGGAGTTCCGATGCTGGTAGTAACCACGAACGACATCCCGGGTTGGCAGATCCAGCGGGTGTGCGGTGAGGTCTTCGGGCTCACCGTCCGCTCCCGCAATGCGTTCTCCCAACTCGGTGCGGGGTTGAAGTCCCTCGTCGGTGGAGAACTCAGGGGGATGACCGAGAACCTCACCAACAGCCGCAATGAGGTTATGAACCGGATGCTAGAAGCCGCTCGCGCGCGGGGCGGAAACGCGGTGATCGCGATGCGATTCGACACCTCCGAGATGGGTGACACCTGGACCGAGATCTGTGCGTATGGCACGGCCGTGGTCGCGGTGCCACTCGACGATGCGGCCCGACAGACCGCTACCGACCTGGGCTACGGCCAACCCGCCGGACAATCTGCCGGCCAAGTCCGCTGAGGTCTTTCTCACGCGGGACGGCGCCGCTCGCGCCTTACGATCGTTGCATTGCTGGTGATCGGAGCGGAGTGAGATGAGCGAGCAGGGCTACCGGGTCGAGAAGGATTCGATGGGCGAGATCCGGGTGCCCGCCGGGGCGCGATGGCGGGCGCAAACCCAGCGCGCGGTTGAGAACTTTCCGATCTCCGGGCTGCCGATCGAGCGCGAGCTGATCGCCGGCCTCGCCGTGATCAAGGGCGCAGGTGCCCGGATACGGGCTGCCCGGGGCCTGCTCGACCAGGCGAAGGCGGACGCCATTGCGGCGGCCGCGGGGGAGGTTGCGCGCGGGGATTGGGACAGCGAGTTTCCGATCGACGTGTTCCAAACCGGGTCAGGTACCTCGTCAAACATGAACGCCAACGAGGTGCTTGCGTCGCTCGCGGCGCAGACGTTGGACGTTCCGGTGCACCCGAACGACGATGTGAACGATCCGCTGTCTTCCAACGACCAGTTCCCGTCCGCAATTCATCTCGCTGCCACCAAGGGGCTGGTCGTCGATCTCGTCCCCGCGTTGCAGTACCTCGCCGCCGCGCTGGAGGCGAAGGCGACCGAGTTCGGCTCTGTCGTGAAGTCGGGACGGACGCACCTGATGGACGCCACGCCCGTTACGCTCGGGCAGGAGTTCGCGGGCTACGCCGCTCAAATGCGCTACGGCGTGGAGCGATTGCACGCCGCACTCCCACGCGTCGCCGAACTCGCGCTCGGGGGGACCGCGGTCGGCACCGGCATCAACGCTCCGGCCGGCTTCGCCGCGGACGTGATCAAGTTGGTGGCCGCTGAGACCGGGCTGCCGCTGACCGAGGCGCGCAACCACTTCGAGGCGCAGGGTGCTCGCGACGGACTG
This sequence comes from Actinomycetota bacterium, assembly GCA_040003255.1. Lineage (GTDB taxonomy): Bacteria > Actinomycetota > Actinomycetes > Mycobacteriales > Jatrophihabitantaceae > JBDUCV01. The sequence goes on along the minus strand of JBDUCV010000080.1, from coordinate 7,355 downwards.
GTCGAGCTGTCCGGTGCAATGCGCACCATCGCGGTGGGGTTGCACAAGATCGCCAACGACATCAGGTGGATGGGTTCGGGTCCGCTTACCGGGCTAGCCGAGATCGTGCTCCCTGATTTGCAGCCGGGCTCCTCGATCATGCCGGGCAAAGTCAACCCGGTCTTGTGCGAGGCGGTCCTGCAGGTGGTCGCGCAGGTGATCGGCAACGACGCCACCGTGGCGTGGGCTGGCGCCGCGGGTAACTTCGAGCTCAACGTCATGCTGCCGGTGATTGCCCGCAACGTGCTCGAGTCCGAGCGGCTGCTGGCGAACGTCGCCCGCGTGTTCGCCGACCGGTGCATCACCGGCATCACCGCCAACGAAGAGCGCCTGCGCAAATACGCCGAGTCCTCGCCGTCCATCGTCACCCCGTTGAACCACTATGTCGGCTACGACGAAGCCGCCAAGATCGCCAAGCAGGCGCTGGCCGAGCGCAAGACGATCCGCGAGGTGGTCATCGAGCGCGGGCACGTGCCAGCCGCAGTCACCGAGGAGCAGCTCGACCGGGTACTCGACGTGCTGTCGATGACCCGGCCGCCGTCATGAGCGCAGCGTAGGACGGAATTGACGACGCGCTCGCGCGCTGGTTGCTGCGCCAGCCGGTCTTCTTCGTCGGCACGGCACCGCTCGGTGCGGACGGCCACGTCAATGTCTCACCGAAGGGCATGGCCGGGACGTTCGCGGTGCTCGGTCCACGGCGGGTTGCCTACCGGGACTACTCCGGTAGCGGGGCGGAGACTGTCGCGCACCTGCGCGAGAACGGCCGCATCGTAATCATGTGCTGCGCGTTCGCCGGTCCGCCGAAGATCGTCCGGCTGCACGGGATCGGGCGGGTCATCCTGCCCGGTGACGCGTCATTCGACGAGCTGCGCGGATCGTTCGGCAAGGATCGGACGCACGGCCAGCGGTCGATCATCGTGGTCGAGGTCGAGCGAGTGGCCGACTCGTGTGGCTACTCGGTGCCGCGGCTGGACTTCGTCGGCGACCGCGACGTCCTCGACCGGGTGCAGCTCCACCGGCCGACCGCGCATTACGAGACGTACTGGCAGACGAAGAACGCGGCGAGCATCGACGGCTTGCCTACTCGCTAATCGCGATCGCGGCGCAACGGCCGGCGTCAAGACTCCGATGCTGAATCGCGACGGGCGAACTTCCAGGCAGCCGGAAAGGCGAGGGCGGCGATCGCCAGCTTGATCGCATCGGTGACCAGGAACGGGCGGACGCCTAGCTCAAAAGCCTTCGCCGCGCCGAGGTGGAGGTCCTCTGCGAGCCACGCCGTCCCGATCAGGTAGATCACCACGCTGCCGGCCACCATTAGGCCAACCGTGCTCAGCACGTGCCGGTCGGCACCCCGCCGAGCAAGTGCGCCCACGAGGCCGGCCGCAACAACGAAGCCGAGCAGGTAGCCGAATGAAGGTCCGCCCCAACCTGACGAGTGGCTAGCGAACCACGGAACGCCCGCGACGCCGGCAAGCAGGTACAGCAGCATCGAGAGCAGACCGCGAGCGGTGCCGAGCGCTGCGCCGACGACCAGCACCGCCATCGTCTGCAGGGTGAATGGCACCGGCGAGAGCGGGGTGTGGATCGAGACCTGCGCCGCGAGGCCGGTCAACCCGGCGCCGCCGACGACGAGGGCGATGTCGCGCACCAGCGCCCCTGGCACCAGATCGGCTAGGACGAGACGGTTCGACGCGACCGCTGCGGAGGACATGCGCGCTCCCAGGATGGGTGAACGGGACGAGCGGAGCCTAAGCCATGCCTATAGCGGGAGGTCCTCAAGCATCTCGGTGACGAGCGCGGCAATCGGTGAGCGCTCGGAACGGGTCAGCGTGACGTGGGCGAACAATGGGTGACCGCGCAGCGCCTCGATCACGGCAGCCACGCCGTCATGCCGGCCGACCCGCAGGTTGTCGCGCTGCGCGACGTCGTGGGTAAGCACCACCCGAGACCCGCTACCCATCCGCGACAGCACGGTCAACAACACGTTGCGCTCGAGCGATTGCGCCTCGTCGACGATCACGAACGAGTCGTGCAACGAGCGGCCACGGATGTGCGTCAGGGGCAGCACCTCGATCATCCCGCGATCGAGCACCTCGTCCATCACGTCGCGGCTGACCAGTGCGCCGAGGGTGTCGAACACGGCTTGTGCCCAGGGCGCCATCTTCTCGTTCTCGCTGCCCGGCAGGTAACCAAGGTCCTGACCACCCACTGCATACAGCGGACGGAAAACCACGACCTTCTTGTGCGCGCGCCGCTCCAGCACAGCCTCGAGTCCTGCGCACAACGCCAGCGCCGACTTGCCGGTGCCCGCGCGTCCACCGAGGGAGACGATGCCGACCTCGGGATCGAGCAACAGGTCGAGTGCCACCCGCTGCTCGGCCGAGCGGCCCCGCAGCCCGAACGCTTCGCGGTCACCACGAACGAGTCGCAGTCGCTTGTCGGGCGTGACCCGGGCCAGTGCCGAACCTCGCTCTGAGTGCAGCACCAACCCGGTGTGGCACGGCAGCTCGGCGGTGCCGAGTAGATCGGCGTGGTCAGCCATGGCAATCGACGAGCCCTCGTAGAGCGCATCGACCACCGACGCAGGCAGATCCAGCTCGGTCATCCCGGTCCAGCCGGAATCGACCGCGGGATGCACGCTGTACTCGTCGGCGGCCACGCCCACCGACGCGGCCTTGACTCGCAGTGGCATGTCCTTGGTCACGAGTGTGACGTCGCGGCCTTCGGCCGCCAGGTTCAGCGCGACGGCCAGGATCCGCGAGTCGTTGCTCTCGACCCGAAAGCCCGCAGGCAAACGCGACAGGTCGGTGTGGTTTAGCTCGACGTGCAACGTGCCGCCGCCGTCGCCGATCGGTACCGGCGCGTCCAGCCGGCCGTGAATGACGCGGAGTTCGTCGAGCGCGCGCAGCGTTTGGCGGGCGAACCAGCCGAGTTCGGGATGGTGGCGCTTGCCCTCCAGCTCGCTGATAACCACCAGCGGCAGTACGACCTCGTGTTCGGCAAACCGTCCGAGCGCTCCCGGGTCGGAGAGCAGGACGGATGTGTCGAGCACAAAAGTGCGCAGAAGAGGGGCAACGCTCATACGACGCTCCGGAGGTTCGCGCGGAGTCGGCAAGTCCTGATCGTCACCACCGTGCGGGACCTCCCGGGCGGCCGGGTCGGCCGGACCACCAGGGCGGACGCTACGCCGGGGAATCACCGGCAACCCGCAAGCCACGCGGCTTATCGGCGGCCGAAATGCCGGGTCGAGGCAGCCGCCGTTTGCGCCGCTACCGGGCCGGGTCAGCCGCCGTAGCGCCGCTGCCGGGTGCCATAGTCACGCAACGCCCGGAGAAAGTCGATCTTGCGGAAGTCCGGCCACAGCGCGTCGCAGAAGTAGAACTCCGAATGGGCCGATTGCCACAGCAAGAAGCCCGACAGCCGCTGCTCCCCTGATGTGCGGATCACCAGATCAGGATCCGGCTGCCCCCGGGTGTAGAGGTGCTCGGCGATGTGGTCGACGTCGAGGATCTCGGCCAGTTGCTCGATGGACGTCCCGGCAGCTGCGTGTTCGTGCAGCAGCGAGCGCACCGCGTCGGCGATCTCGCGCCGTCCGCCGTATCCCACGGCGATGTTCACCATCACCCCGTGGCGATCGGCTGTCCGTTCCGCGGCCGCCTTGAGCGCCGCCGCCGTCGGCTCGGGCAACAGGTCCAACGCACCCATCGGGGTGATCCGCCACGGCTTGCCGTCGGTGGACAGTTCGGCCGCCACCCCCTCGATGATGCGCAGCAGCGGATCGAGTTCGTCGGCAGGCCGGGTCAGGTTGTCAGTCGACAACAGCCACAAAGTGACGTGTGCGACGCCCACCTCGGTACACCAGTCGAGCAGATCGGCGATGCGCAGCGCCCCGGCGAGGTGACCTCGATTCACGTCGGCGAAGCCAGCCGCGCGGGCCCAGCGGCGGTTGCCATCGAGCATGACGGCCACATGCTGAGGCACCGGCCGGCCCGCCAGCGAGGTGCGCAGCCGCCGCTCGTACACGGAGTAGACGGCGGAGCGCAGTCCCACGGTCGAGCAGCTTAGCTCCCGAAACCAGCGGGAATATTCGCTTCTCGCCCTACCTTAACCATTGTGCAACACTGTAATCATGTAACCAAGGAGGAAATGATGCACAGGAACGAGATGAATCCTGCAGAACGACGCTTCCGCTCCGGTGGGCGTGGCGGACACGGCGGGCCGGGCGGCTTCGGCCCCGGTGGACGGGGCGGCCGCGGCGGCCATGGCGGTTCCGGGGAGCGCGGGCGAGGCTTCGGCCGGCCCGGCGGCTGGCAGCAGGCTGACCTGCCACCGGCCGACGACGCCTCGGCATGGCTAGCCGGGCGGCTACCCGACGATTGGTTCGCCGGCCCGCCCACGATCGAGGTTGACCGCGAGGAGATCACCGTCATTGGTGACCTGCCCGCGCCGGCCGCCGCTGAGGACCTCGCCGCAGACGCGGCCGCCAAGCAGGCCACCGCCCTCGGACGAATCAGCCGGTTCCGAGAAGAAACCCGGGAGACCCGGATGCAGATCGCGGACGAGGCCGAGGCCCGTTACGGCCGCAAGGTCGCCTGGGGGGTCACCCTCGGCGACACCCGCGTGTTGTTCACGCACCTGTCGGTGCCCGTGATGACCCGGCTGCGGCAGAACGAACGGCGGGTGCTCGACACGTTGGTCGACTCGGGGGTAGCCCGGTCGCGCTCCGAGGCGCTGGCCTGGTGCGTCAAGCTGGTCGGCCAGCACACCGACGAGTGGCTGGCAGATCTGCGCGAAGCGATGTCGGAGGTCGACAAACTGCGTGCTGAAGGGCCGGATCTCGGCTCAGCTGCCGAGCCCACGACTGAGGTCTGATCACCGCATCGGCGTGGTGAGCGCACGCGCTAGGCCGTCGATATCGACGACCGGGGCATCGCACACCATGCCGTGACAGACGTACGCAGCCGGCTGCCCGTTGACGGGCAGCCGGCTTTCTAGTAACGGCACGCCAGCCGCGTCGGGTTCGCCGCTGACGACGACCGCGCCGGGCGGCCGCTCTCGCCAGGCGTATCGGGTCAGCGGGCGATCGGCGGCGTCGCCCACGGACTCGCCCACGACGGCGATCTGCACCGGACCCGCCACCAGCGCCTCAGCAGCGCAGAGCGCCCAGCCGAGAAACCGCGGCTGGGCCACGCCGAGGGACGTCACGGGTCGCAGCGCGTGGGCGGCGCAATCCCGGTGTGCCAGGGAGCCGGTCAGCGCCGAGTAGGTGATCAATGCACCGGCCAGCGCGCTCTGCCCGGACGGGGTCGCGTTGTCGGTCGGATCCTTTGGACGGCTCACGAGTCGCTCGGCGTCATCCGCCGTGTCATAGAACCCGCCCGCGCCATCGGCGAATCGAGCGACGGCCGTGTCGAGCAACTCCCCCGCGGCTCGCAGCCATCGCGGGTCTCCCGTGGCCTGGTGCAGCACCAGCAGGCCGTCGGCAAGGTTGCCGTAGTCGTCGGCGACTCCGGCGGCCTCGCCTGCCACCCCGTCCCGCGACGTTCGCCGCAGCCGGCCGGCCATCACGTGCACATCGAGCATCAGCTCGGCAGCCGTCCGGGCAGCGTCGAGGTAACCCGCCTCGTCGAGCAACACGCCCGCCTCGGCGAGTGCGGCGATCGTCAGCCCGTTCCAGGACGTCACGACCTTGTCGTCGCGGGCCGGTTGTGGTCGCCCGGCGCGGGCGGCGAGCAATCGGGCCCGGACGTCGGCCCACCACGCGGCATCGTCCGGATCCCGGCGCAGCTGCAACGTCGACGAGCCATGCTCGAATGTCCCGGACTCGGTGACCGTCAGCAGCGCAGCCGCGCAATCGGCGTCGGCACCGAGCACGCCGCACAGTTGTGCCGGCGTCCAGGCGTAGGTCAGCCCTTCGACGCCATCGGTATCGGCGTCGAGCGCCGACGCGTAGCCACCCTGCGCGGTGCGCAGGTCACGTAGCAGGAACTCGGCGGTCTCCCGGGCGATCCGCTCCGCCAGCGGCGTCCCGGTCAGTCGCCACCAATGCAAGTACCCGCGCAGCAGTAGCGCGTTGTCATAGAGCATCTTCTCGAAATGCGGCACCACCCAGGCCGCGTCGACGCAGTAACGGGCGAAGCCGCCGGCCAACTGGTCGTACATGCCGCCCCGGGCCATCGCGATACAGGTCGCGTCCACCATGGCTAACGACATCGGATCACCGGTGCGTTCGTGGTGGCGCAACAGAAATTCCAGCACCATCGAGGGCGGAAATTTCGGTGCCTGGCCGAACCCACCGTTTACCTGGTCGAAGCCCGCGCTGAGCCGGCTGGCGGCCTGGTCGAGGTGGTGCGGATCGGGCACCGGCCCGGTGCCGTCGTCGGGTGCCGGGGCCTCGGCGAGCGCAGAGACGATCCGTTGCCCGGCGTTCTCGACCTCGGCTCGCCGTTCCCGCCACGCCTGCGCTGCCGAGAGCAGTAGCTCGCGGAAGTTGGCGCGCGGGAAGAAGGTTCCGGCGAAGAACGGCGCGCCGTCCGGCGTCAGAAGGCAGGTCATCGGCCAGCCGCCGTGCCCGGTCAGGGCCGTGGTGGCCTGCATGTAGACCGCGTCGATATCCGGCCGCTCTTCGCGGTCGACCTTGATGTTGACGAAGTGCTCGTTCATGATCACCGCCACGTCCTCGTTCTCGAACGAGTCGTGCGCCATGACATGGCACCAGTGACAGGCCGCATAGCCGACCGAGAGCAGGATCGGAACGCCGCGACGGCGCGCCTCGGCCAGTGCCTCGTCCGACCACGGCCACCAGTCGACCGGGTTGTTCTTGTGCTGCAGCAGATAGGGCGAGGTCGACGCCGCCAATCGGTTCACAATGACCATCCTGCGCCTCGCGAGATACGGTGACGCCAGGGCGGAGGGGCTCGCCGGTAATCGCGACAACCAGCCGACACGGGTGGATCGCCAACGGTCCCTACCTCGTGATCGTGGGAGGTAGCCGCCGTGTCACTTCGCTACGCCGATGGCAGCCGTTCTACCACTGGCCGAAGGTGGGACATCCTGCTCGCCGTCTCCGCCGGAGGGTTGCTCGGGGCCGAAGCCCGCTACGCGGTCGGCGAGGCGTGGCCCCACTCCGGCTCGCAGTTCCCTTGGTCGACCGTGGTCGTCAACGCCTCCGGCAGCCTGCTGATCGGTGTGTTGCTCGTGCTGTTGCTCGAGCTCACCTCGCCGCACCGGCTCGCCCGCCCCTTCCTCGGCACGGGCGTGCTCGGCGGCTACACCACCTTTTCGACGTTCAGCGTGGACGTCGTGACATTGTTCAA
>JBDUCV010000079.1:0-9790 GCA_040003255.1 Actinomycetota bacterium | reverse complement strand
CGGCTCGGCTGAACCAAAACATGCAACTAAGGGTTGCGCATTGCGGCGATGAGGCCTACCTTGATGTGCAACCGAACGTTGCAGAAGGTGGGACGGCATGGAGTACGCAAACATCGAGCGTGAACTGCACATCGACGCATCGCCCGAGGTTGTCTTCGAGGTGCTAAGCAGCCCGGAGCACATCAGGGACTGGTGGAGCGCCGAGACCGAGTTCGAGCCGGTCGCCGACACGGCGAGCCGGTTCACCTGGACGGACAAGGACACCGGCCGCGAACAGTCCACACCGTTCACCGTCGTCGAGGTCGACCCGCCGCGGCGCTTCTCGTTCCGCTGGACGTACGAGGCCGAGGTCGCGGGCCCGGGCAACTCGCTATTGGTGACCTTTGAGCTCGTCCCGTCGGGGGAGGGGACGACGGTCCGATTCAGCGAGACCGGCTACCGCGAGCGGGGCTGGGAGGCAGCGGTGCTGGAGGCGCACTACAACGACCACCGGCAGGGCTGGGACTTCTACCTACCCCGCCTGGCCGAGGCCGCGAACAGGCTGGCGGCAGCGCGATGAGCACCGTTGTCGACGACGACCTCTGGTCCGCGATCGGAGACCCGACCCGGCGCCGCATGCTCGATTTGCTGCTGGCCGACGGTCTGGGGACGGCCACCACGCTCAGCGCGCACCTGCCGGTGACGCGCCAGGCCGTGACGAAGCACCTCGTCGTGCTCGACCGGGTCGGGCTCGTCCGCTCGACCCCGGCCGGACGCGAGAAGCGCTACCACGTGGACGAGGCGCAGCTGGCCCGCGCCGTCGCACAACTGAACTCCGTCGGCGCCATGTGGGACGCCCGCCTGCGCCGCATCAAGCGCCTCGCCGAGGCAATCCAACGAGCCAAGAACAAGAACAAGTAGAAGGAGATCGAAATGGTGGACATCCTGCACCGAGTGGGCGTCACGGCGACGCCGGAGAAGGTCTACGAAGCGCTCACGACGGTCGACAGCCTCGCCGCATGGTGGACGACCGACACGAGCGGAGACGGCGACGGCACGCTGATGTTCCGCTTCGGCGACGTCGGAGGGTTCGACATGAAGGTCCTGGACCTGCAGCCGGGCAGGCGCGTGCTGTGGGAGGTCATCGACGGCCCGGCCGAATGGATCGGAACCACGGTCAGCTTCGACCTGACGCAGGACGGTGACTGGACGATCGTCCTGTTCGCGCACGCCGGCTGGCGCGAACCAGTCGAGTTCATGAACCACTGCAGCACCAAGTGGGCGATCTTCCTGATGAGCCTCAAGTCCCTGGTCGAGACCGGCACGGGTGCACCGCACCCGAACGACGTCCAGATCAGCAACTGGCACGGACACCGCCGGGTTGCGAGTAGTCGGCGAACACCCGCTGCGACTCACCGTCGAGGATCACCAGGCCCGGTTCGGACTCGGTGCATCGTGGGCGCCGTTGAGTTGACCCCGAAACGACACTTCGGCACCGGTCGACATGAACCGACACGAGAGGACGTCGGACGACTGAACGCCTGCTAGCCGCAGCAGTAGTAACGTCGTCTTTGTGGTCGCGACCGTGTTATCGGTAATAGGTGCGCTGCTGACTCTCGCCCTGTTCGTCGGGCTGTTCGTCTGGACGCGGCGCACCGAACGTGACGTCGAGATGCCCACTAAGAGGCAGCTCACCGAGGACGAGGCCAACACGCTGCGCCTCGGGATCGCACTCAGCGCCAACCCGCAGTCGCGGGGCTTCTGAACGCTCGCGCCGGTCAGTTGATCTGGCGCTCGTGGCCAGCCCAGAAGGCTTCGCGCAGCTTGAACTTTTGCAACTTGCCGGTCGCCGTGCGTGGCAGCGTTTCGGTGAAGTCCACCCGCTTTGGCGTCTTGTAGCCGGCGAGTGATTGGCGGCAGTGCGTGATGAGGTCGTCTGCGCTGACCGTCGACCCGTCGGTGACGACCAACGCGGTGACCAGCTCACCCCATTTCTCGTCCGGGATGCCGATGACGGCCACCTCGCGCACGGCCGGATGCGACATCAGTACGTCCTCGACCTCGATTGACGACACGTTCTCGCCGCCGGAGATGATCACATCCTTCTTGCGATCGGAGATCACCAGGTAGCCGTCGTCGTCGATGTGGCCGCCGTCGCCGGTGTGGAACCAGCTGCCGACTGTGCTGGCCGGGGCGCCTGGACCGCTGGTCGGCGCAAGTTCAGCTGGGCGGTAGGCGTCGGCCGTCGCGTCCGGCTGCTCCCAGTAGCCAGCCAGGTTGTGGTTGGTCTGGGCGAGCACCTCGCCGTTGTCGTCGATCGCCAGCCGTACGCCAAGCGCGGGCGCTCCGGCGCGGCCGAGCCGGCGCGCGCGCTCGTTGGTCGGCAGCTCGTCCCACTCAGCACGCTGGCGGTTGATGGTGAGCAGCGGGGAGGTCTCGGTGAGACCGTAGATCTGGATGAACTCCCAGCCGAGTTCGTCGATGACCCGCTCGATGGTTCGGGTCGGCGGCGGTGCGCCGGCAACGACGATGCGCACCCGGCCGCGCCCCGGGATCGGGCCGTCCCACGTGGCGGCGGCGTCGAGGGCGGCATTGACCACCGCTGGGGCGGCGAACATGATCGTGACGCCGTGTTGCTCGACGCGGCGCAGGATCTCGGTGCCATCGACCTGGCGCAGGACGACATGTCGGACGCCCAGCCCGGTCATCGCGTACGGCATGCCCCAGCCGTTGGCGTGGAACATCGGCAGCGTATGCAGCAGGACGTCGCGGTCACTCGCCGTCACGTGCATGGCGAAGATCGCCGCGTTCAGCCACAGATTGCGGTGTGTCAGCTGGACGCCCTTGGGACGGGCCGTCGTGCCCGACGTGTAGTTGATCGTTGCGGTGGCGCCCTCGTCTGCGCCGTCCCATGGCCGCGGATCCACACCGTCGAGGTAGAGCGCGTCGTCGTCGCCGAGCAGAAAACGATGCTCGACGTCCAGGCTGCCGAGTAAGTCCTTGACCGACGGATCGGCGTAGACGACCTCGCTGCCGGAATGTTTGACGATGTAGCCGATCTCGGCGGCGGAAAGCCGAAAGTTGATCGGCACCAGGATCCGACCCCAGCCTGGAACACCGAAGAACGAGTGCAGCAGTCGCGCCGAGTTCTGCGAGATAACAGCGACCCGGCTCCCCGGAGACACGCCCAGCTGATCAAGACGGGCGGCTTGCCCCCGCGCGCGGCGCCCGAAGTCGCGATAGGTCAGCTCACCGAGGCTGGGCGCCGGTTGGTCGGGCTCGTCTAGGACGGCGATGCGGTCGGGGTAAACCTGCTCGACGCGCTCGAGGAAGTCGCGGACGACCAGCGGATAGTGCATGAGACCCACCCTTCGCGTTGCCGCCCCGACCCTAGCCCGCAACTGTCACACCCAGGAGGGGAACCACATATGCAGGTGCCACTGCTCGTAGGTGAGCAGCCCGCCGGTGAACAGCGGCCACATCCAGGCGAAGTCGACGATCACCAGACCGAGGTAGCCGGCGACCGCGAGCGAGCCCCACAGTCGACGACGCTCGGCCGCGCCGTCGTCGAGGGTGTCACCCACGCGAGGCAGCCCCGGCCCGACCAGCGATCCGAGGGCGAGCGTCAACCCCAAAACGAGAAACGGCATCAGCGGGGTCATGTAGAACAGGAACATCGTCCGCTTGGTGTTCTGCAGCCAGACCAGCCAACCAGCCGCGAACGCGACCCAAACGGCCGCCGCCCGCCAGTCGCGCGTGGTGAGCCAATGCCAGACCAGCCAGAGCAGCGCCGGGACGAACGCCCACCACATCAGCGGTGTGCCGATCAGCAGAATCTCGCGCGAGCAGGTGGTCGCGCCGCATCCGGTCACGCCGTCGCCGGCGTAGTAGTACTCGACGGGCCGGCCGAGAATCAGCCAACTCCACGGCTTCGAACCGTAGGCGTGCGGCGAGGACAAAGACTCGTGGAAGCGATAGGCGTCAAGGTGATATGCGCCGAGCGAGCGCAGCCCGGCCGGTAGAAAGCCCCAGTTGAACGGCAGGTGGATGCCGAGCGGCAGGTTCATCGTGGCGCTGCTCCCGTGGGCGTCGGCCCAGTGCCGCCCCCAGGAGTTCTCGCCTGCGAACCAGCCCAGCCAGCTGAGCAGGTACACCGCGACCGGCGCGACGAGCAGCGAGCCGATCGCGCCGAGCCATGACCTGAGTGCGGCCGTGCGCCACGACCGCTGCACGCCGGCCGCCTTCAGCGCGCCGCGGTCCCACACCAGCGACAGCACCACCAAGGCGACGAAGAACGACAGCGCGGACCACTTGACCGCGCACGACGCGCTGAGCATCACGCCGCCGACGAGCCGCCACGGACGGGGCCCCAGTGTCGGTACCCGGCTCCCGAGGTCGGCACCGTCGGCCAGCAGACCGGCGAGCCGACCCCGCAACTGGTCGCGGTCCAAGATGAGCGCGCCGAAGCCCGCCAGCACGAAGAGCTGCAGGAAGATATCGAGCAGGGCTACCCGCGACTGGACGACCGAAACGCCGTCCAGCGCGAGCAGTAGCCCGGCAGTGCCGCCGAACAGGTTGGAGCGGAACATCCGCCGGGCGATACGGGTCACCAGCAGCACGCTGACGATCCCGGCGAGCGCGGGGGCCAACCGCCAGGCGAACTCGCCCTGGTTGCGCAAGAGCCATTGCGGCAGCGCGATCAGCCACTTGCCGAGCGGCGGGTGGACGATGAACATGTAGCCGCGGTTGTCCTCGTAACCGAAGCGCAGCAGTTCCTGAGACTCGTTGGCGTAGTAGACCTCATCGAACGACTTGCCCGGTGGCCAGCCGAGCGCCCAAAGTCGGGTGAAGGCCGCCACGAGGACCGTCAGCACCGATACCAGCCAGCCAAGACGCGGATGTGGGTCGTGCCACGGACGTAGCGACTCCGGAACGGGTCCTGCGGGCTGCGGCGGCTCGGCCATCGCGGCCCGCTCGGTAGCGTTATCGGCCGACCGGTCGGTGACATCGGGCTCGCCCGCAGGCGCGTCCACGGTCACCGTCATGGCGCCGATCGTAGGGTCTGTGCGTGAGTCCCGTTGTCGGAACGCTCCTTCTCGCAGGCGCCCCACTGGGCAACACCGGCGATGCGACACCTCGACTGGTGGCGGCGCTGCGCACGAGCCCGGTGATCGCTGCGGAGGACACCAGGCGACTGCGCCGGTTGTGCGCTGACCTTGAGGTCGTCCCGTCCGGGCGGGTGGTGTCCTTCTTCGACGGCAACGAGGTCGCTCGAGTGCCACAGCTGCTCGTCGCGCTGCACACCGGCCAGAACGTGCTCGTGGTCACCGACGCGGGTATGCCCTCGGTATCTGATCCGGGCTACCGGCTGGTGACGGCCGCGGTTGCGGAAGGCATCGCGGTGACGGTGCTGCCCGGGCCCTCGGCGGTGACCGCCGCGCTGGCTGTGTCGGGGCTCGCCGTCGATCGGTTTTGCTTCGAGGGCTTCCTGCCTCGTCGAGCTGGCGAACGGCGCCGGTTGCTCGCCGAGTTGGCCGGCGAGCCGCGGACGATGGTGCTGTTCGAGGCGCCGCATCGGCTTGCTGCATCGCTGTCGGATCTGGCGGCGGCGTTCGGCGCAGGGCGCCAGGCCGTCGTGTGCCGCGAGCTGACCAAGATATACGAGGAGGTCCGCCGCGGCTCGCTGGCCGAACTGGCCGCTTGGGCACGAGACGGTGTGCGCGGCGAGATCACCCTGGTCGTTGCGGGCGCGGAGCCGCCGGGGGGGTCGCCGACCGATCCGGTCGACCTCGCCGCCGCGGTCGCCGGCCGCGAGGCGGGTGGCGAGCCTCGCAAGCAGGCGATCGCTGCCGTCGCGGTGGCGTACGGGGTGCCAAAGCGGACTGTGTTCGACGCCGTGGTGGCCGCCAAGCGCTGATCGCGGGTCGGCAAATCCGGTGTCGCCGCGTCACTAGGCTTCACCTATGAGCAGTCATGTGCTGACCGCGGTCGCCTGGCCCTACGCCAACGGCCCGCGGCACATCGGCCACGTCGCCGGGTTTGGCGTCCCGTCCGACGTGTTCAGCCGCTACCAGCGGATGGCCGGCAACAACGTGCTCATGGTCAGCGGCACCGACGAGCACGGCACGCCGATCCTGGTGCAGGCCGACAAGGAGGGCGTCGGCCCACGCGAACTGGCAGACCGCTACAACGTCGTGATTGCCAAGGACCTTCAGCGGCTGGGCCTGTCCTACGACCTGTTCACCCGCACGACGACGCAGAACCACTACCGGGTGACCCAGCAGCTGTTCCTCGGCCTGTTGAAGAACGGGTATGTGTTCCCGAAAACCCAGCTCGGCGCGATCAGTCCGTCGACCGGGCGCACGCTGCCCGATCGCTACATCGAGGGCACGTGTCCGATCTGTGGTTACGACGGCGCCCGCGGCGACCAGTGCGAGAACTGCGGCAACCAGCTCGACCCCGCCGACCTGATCAGTCCGCGTTCGCGCATCAACGGCGAAAAGCCGCGTTTCGTCGAGACTGAGCACTACTTCCTCGACCTGCCTGCGTTCACCCGCACCCTCGGCGACTGGCTACGCCAGCAGACGCATTGGCGCACCAACGTGCAGAAGTTCACCCTCAACCTGCTCGACGACCTCAAGCCGCGGGCGATCAGCCGTGACCTGGACTGGGGAGTTCCGGTGCCGCTGCCCGGCTGGTCCGACCGTCCCGACAAGCGCCTGTATGTGTGGTTCGACGCGGTGATCGGCTACCTTTCCGCGTCGATTGAATGGGCGGCGCGGACGGGAGATGTCGACGCATGGCGCCCGTTCTGGCAATCGCCGGATGCCCGGGGCTACTACTTCATGGGCAAGGACAACATCGTCTTCCACGCTGAGATCTGGCCGGCGATGCTGTTCGGCTACTCCGGGCAGGGTGATCGCGACGGGACGCCCGGCGATTTCGGCGGCCTCGACCGCCCCTACGAGGTCGTGTCGAGTGAGTTCCTGACCATGGAGGGTCGCAAGTTCTCCTCCTCTCGCGATGTCGTGATCTATGTCGGCGACATGCTGTCGCGCTACGACCCCGATGCGCTGCGCTATTACTTAGCAGTCGCCGGGCCGGAGAACCAGGACACCGACTTCACCTGGTCGGAGTTCCTGCGTCGCAACAACGACGAGCTTGTCGCAGGGTGGGGAAACTTGGTCAACCGGACGATCGCGATGACCGCCAAGAACGTCGGCTCCATCCCCCCGCCAGGTGCACTCACCGACGCCGACCACGCGCTGCTCGGTTCGTCGCGGGCGGCGTTCGGATCGGTCGGCGACCTGCTCGCAAAGTCCCGGCAGAAGGCCGCGATTACCGACGTGATGCGCCTGGTGGGCGAGGCGAACAAGTACCTTTCCGACACCGCGCCCTGGAAGCTGCGCACCGAGGACCCGGACCGGATGGCGTCCGTGCTGCACGTCGCGCTGCAGGTGGTGGACGACGTCAAGACGATGCTGACGCCGTTCCTGCCGTCGTCCTCGTCCCGCGTCCACGCCCAGCTCGGCGGGGTCGGGCAGTGGGCGGCGATGCCCGAGCTGGTCGACGGGCAGGACGAGATCGCCGCCGAGGCTGCACCGAACTCGGCCGGCGCTGTTGCTTCGACTTCCTACAGCGTGCTGACCGGCGACTATGGCAACGGCGCGCGCTGGCAGTCGGTGCCGATCGAGATCGGCCGACCGATCGCGCCGCCCAGCCCGGTGTTTACCAAACTCGACCCGTCGATCGTGGACGAGGAGCTGAGTCGTCTCGAGGTACCTGAGGGGCCCCAGTGACGCGACTGGTGAACCCCAAGTGACGCGACTCTTGGTCGGTTCTGCTCCGCCGGGGTGCCCCACGTGCCAAGCCTGAGAGGGGAGGCGAGGGCGGGGGGGCGGGCGGCCCCGTCGGCCTCGCCCGATCGCCTCGCCTCGCCCGCCCCGCCTCCACTCTCTGCTGCGGTGTTCGATGCGCACTGCCACCTCGATGCGATGGCGCACCGTGCCGGCGTCGAGCCGTCGCCGGGATTCGTCGCCGAGGCAATGACGCGGGCGCGGTCGGTTGGCGTCACCCGAGTGATCACGGTCGGTGACACGATCACGTCGTCCGCCTGGTGCGTGCAAGCCGCCGAGCACCATCCCGACGTCTTCGCCGCGGTGGCTGTGCATCCCAACGAGGTCGCCGAGCTTGACGATGACGGGTACGCCGAGTTGGAGCGCCTCGCCCGTCATCCACGGGTCGTCGCCGTCGGCGAGACCGGCCTGGACTACTACTGGGAGCGCACCACGCCGGGGGACCAACAGGCACATTTCCGCCGTCACATCGACTTGGCCAAGCGGGTTGGCAAACCGTTGATGATCCACGACCGGGACGCCCACGACGACGTGATGCGGATCCTGGCCGACGAGGGCGCCCCCCCACACGTTATGTTTCACGCGTTCTCCGGGGACGAAACGATGGCCAGAGCCTGTCTCGATGCCGGATATGTCCTTTCCTTTGCCGGTGTGGTCACGTTCACAAACGCCCCCGGCGTGCGGGCGGCGGCCGCGGTGGCCTCGCCGGGTGACGTCCTGGTCGAGACCGACGCTCCGTACCTGACCCCGCACCCCTTTCGTGGACGTCCGAACGCCCCATTTCTGCTGCCCTACACGGTGCTGGCGCTGGCTGCGGCGGTGGGGACCGATCCGGTCGACCTATGCGCCGCGATGGCTTCGACGGGGGCACGGCTGTTCGGCACCGTCTTTACGCCTGACACACCTCCCACGCCCTAATTTCGCGCCCGCGCGATTGGCCGGTGGCACACCTTGGCCGTTATGGTCCTGTGACTTCGTTTACCGGGGTCGCACGTTCAGGGCAGCGTCACCGCGTCCGCGGTGACGGCCGTTGCTAGGGAGTTTGTAAGTGCGTCGCACCATCAAGTACGGCCTATACGGAACAGTTCTCGCCGGCCTCGTCGCCGGCACGGTCGCCTGGGCCACTGTCGACAAGACGGTGAACCTCAAGCTCGACGGAGAGGGCAGGAAGATCCACACCACGGCAGCCACCGTTCGCGGCGCGTTGTACGACGCGCACCTGTCGGTCGGCGAGCACGACATCGTCGCGCCCCCGGTGAGCGCCAAGATCGGTGACGGCGCCGAGATCGTGCTCAAGCGCGGCCGACTGCTCCATCTGGTCGTCGACGGCAAGAAGGCCGACATCTGGACGACGGCGCCGACCGTCGACGAAGCGCTGAGCCAACTGGGCTACTCGACCGCTGACTTCAGCTCGGTGTCACGCGACAAGCGGCTGCCGCTGTCGCCGACCGACATCGAATTGCGCACCCCGAAGAAGGTCACCGTCGTCCACGATGGCAAGACGCAGACTGTGACGTCGACCGACGCCTCAGTCAGCGCCCTGTTCGCTGCCCTGAAGCTGACCGTCGGCGCCGAGGATCGGCTCAACGTCAAGCTGGCTGCTGCGCTGGTCAACGGCCAGAAGATCGTGCTGCGGCGGGTGACCCACAAGACCCTCATCCTGACCGAATCGGTCGGCTACCAGATCAGAATCGATCAGGATTCGTCGATGCCCGAGGGGCAGAGCGCGGTGGTCACCGAGGGCAAGCCGGGTAGCGCCAAGGTCACCTACGCCGCCGCTTATCTCGACGGCAAGCTGATCGGCGAGAAAAAGGTGATCCGTACCCAGCTCGTCGCGCCGATCACGCAGGTGACGAAGGTGGGCACCAAGCGGCAGCCCGCGCCTGCGCTGGCGCCCGCTCCCGCCCCGACCACGAGTGGTAGCGGCCTCAACTGGGATGCGGTCGCTGCCTGCG
>JBDUCV010000078.1:0-9900 GCA_040003255.1 Actinomycetota bacterium | reverse complement strand
GACCCGGCTGCCTCTGACCCGGCTGTGACTGGCCGGGTTGGCTCTGACCCGGCTGGCTCTGACCCGGCTGGCTCTGACCCGGCTGGCTCTGACCCGGCTGGTAGGGCTGACCCGGTGGCTGGCCGGGCTGGCCATACGACGGCTGCGGCGGCGGGGATTGCTGCGGGCTGTGCAGCGGCGCGGTGTACGAGGGCGGAGGGGGGTTGTAGGAAGGCTGCGGTTGATAGGAGGGCTGATTCGGCGGCAAATAGGAGGGAACCGGTCTCGGCGGCTGCCCGTAGGGCTGAGGCCCACCCGGGTATCCGTACTGCGGGCCGCCCCACGGAGCGCTAGACGCCGGCTTGGCACTCATGATCTTGCCCGACCGCTGCAGCCACGAGAGAACGAATGCCCCGACCTGGAGCAGGACGAGGATCAGGGTAAGGATCATTCCCCACTTGCTGTCGACGCCCTCACCCTTGGCCACCAGCATCCCGAACACGACCAACAGCGCGGCGATCGAAGCGCCGAGCGGGACGAACGTGGTCTTGGCTGGTTTTTCTAGCAGGCCGGCACCAGCCACCGCGGCCGCCAGCAGCGACAATCCGATGACGGCGGGCGCGGCACTGCCGGCGTTGTACCCCTTCACCTCGCTCGATCCGCCGCCGTACCAGGGCAGGAAACCGACGATGAACACGATCAGGCCAAGCACCAACCCGATCAGGTCGAAGAGCGGCAGCGCTCCGCCAGCAGGGCGCGACGGCTGCGACTGTTGCTGGGAGGGGGGCACTCCGTACGCGGTCATCGGTTCGTCTCCTCGCTCGGCAGGGCGGTGCGCGGTCACCGTATCGGATCACCCCCGGACCGTGGGGGCCGCGACGCCGGTCAGCGCATTGCACTGACCGGCGTCGCGGTACGGCTTAGCTGGCCCTGTTCTCCCAGGGCAGCTTGCCGCCCGTGGAACGCAGCCGCATGACCGACAACACCAGCCCGGCAATGATCACGATCAGGCTCAGGTAGAAGCCGATCCCGCGTCCGATGTCGAGCCCGGCTGTTCCGCCGCCGGCGACTCCCGGCGTAACGAACCAGGCGAGCAGCACACACAACGTCGCCACCGCGAAACCGGCGAGGACAGCAAGGCGCACGGGCAGAGGCAACCGAAGCTGACCCGGCGCGAAGATCGTCGCGGCCAACAACCCGGCGGAAGCCAAAGCAAGCAGCGCAGCGAACCAGCCGAAGAAGCCATGCCAGGCGTTCTCGTGAACGCTGAAACTGAAGCCGGTGACCTTCGCGGTCGCGGTGTAGTAGCTGAAGAAGGAAAACACCAACGCGAGGAAGCCGGCCGCGATGATGCCCCAGTCGAGAGGGTTCACCGTGCTCGGATTGAAGGCGGGCTTCGGGGTGCCTGCAGGCGTTCCCCAACCCGACCCGGTGGCCGGTTGCTGGTGGCTGCCGTACTGCGGGGCGCCTGCGGCCGGTGGAGTGGTGGCGGGAGGGGCGGCGTAGCCGGGCGCACCCGGCGCCTGCCCCGGAACAGGAGGCAGATCGCCCGCGCCGGGCGGGTTGTACCCCGGCGTCGATGGCCCGCCAGCTGGCGAGCCGTACAGCGGCGGCGTCGGCGACCCGTACGGCGGCTCACCGGACCCCGGCGGCGTCGGAGGGATGGGCGGTTGATCGAACGTCATGGCGTTCTCCTCGTAGTGACCCAATGTGGACCGTCGAGGGTGAAACTAGCCCCCATACGCGAGTCAAGAAACGTCGACGCGATCATCGGTCTCGGCGAGTCGGCCTGGGCACCGGCGAATCTCAACGAATCGGGCATACACCGGCCGCTAATCGCCGCCTAGGACGCGAGCAGCTCACGCATCAGCCGCGCTGTCTCACTCGGCGTCTTGCCGACGCGCACGCCTGCCGCTTCGAGGGCCTCTTGCTTCGCCTGCGCAGTTCCCGATGAGCCCGAGACGATCGCGCCCGCGTGCCCCATGGTCTTGCCCTCCGGCGCGGTGAAGCCGGCGACGTAGCCGACGACCGGCTTGGTCACGTTCGCCTCGATGAAAGACGCCGCCCGCTCCTCGGCGTCGCCCCCGATCTCACCGATCATGACGATCGCCCGCGTCTCGGCATCGTCCTGGAACGCGGCGAGGGCGTCGATGTGGGTCGTCCCGATCACCGGATCGCCGCCGATACCGATGGCGGTCGAGAAGCCGAGGTCGCGCAATTCGTACATCATCTGATAGGTCAGCGTTCCGGACTTCGAGACCAGGCCGATCGGTCCCGGACCGGTGATGTCGGCCGGGATGATGCCCGCATTCGCCTTGCCTGGACTGATCAGCCCGGGGCAGTTCGGCCCGATGATCCGGGTGGCCGAATCCTTCGCACGCGCCCAGAAGTAGGCCGAGTCATGCACCGGGATGCCCTCAGTGATCACGACCGCCAGCCCGATGGCGGCATCGACCGCCTCGATCACCGCGTCCTTCGCGAACGCCGGTGGGACGAATAGCACCGACACGTCCGCGCCCGTCTCGGCCATCGCCTCGGCAACCGTGCCGAAGACCGGCAACACCGTGCCGTCGTAGTCGACCTTGGTGCCGGCCTTGCGGGCGTTGACGCCGCCGACGACCTGCGTGCCGGACTTGAGCATGCGCCGGGTGTGCTTGCTGCCCTCGGACCCGGTCATCCCCTGGACGATGACCCTCGAGTGCTCGGTCAGGAAGATCGACACGCCCTCACGCCCCAGCCAGCTCGGCGGCCCGATCGGCCGCATCGTCCATGGTGTCGACGAGGGTCACCAGCGGGTGTGCTGCCTCGCTCAGGATCCGCCGCCCCTCGATCACGTTGTTGCCGTCCAGGCGCACGACTAGCGGCTTGGTCGCGGTGTCGCCCAGCATGCCCAGCGCGGTCACGATTCCGTTTGCCACCTCGTCGCACGAAGTAATGCCACCGAACACGTTGACGAAGACGCTGCGCACGGACGGGTCGGACAGGACTATGTCGAGCCCGTTGGCCATCACTTCGGCCGAAGCGCCGCCGCCGATGTCGAGGAAATTCGCCGGCTTCACTCCGCCATGGTGTTCCCCGGCATACGCGACGACGTCGAGGGTCGACATCACCAGCCCCGCGCCGTTGCCGATGATGCCCACCTGACCGTCGAGCTTGACGTAGTTGAGATTTTTCTCCTTGGCCCGCTGCTCGAGCGGGTCGTCAGCCTCGGCGTCGACGAAGCCGGAGTTGCGAGCCTGACGGAAGTTCGCGTTGTCGTCCAACGTGACCTTGCCGTCGAGCGCGACCACCCGGCCGTCGGCCAGTTTGGCCAGCGGGTTCACCTCGACCAGCGTCGCGTCGGCGCCGACGAATGCCTGCCACAGCGCGACAAGGACGTCGGCCACTTGGTTGGCGACCTCGGGCGGGAACTTGGCCGCCTCAACGATCTCGCCCGCCTTCGCAACGTCCACGCCGGCGACCGCGTCGACCGACACCTTGGCCAGCGCATCGGGCCGGTCCACCGCGAGCTGCTCGATCTCCATGCCGCCTTCCGCGGACGCCATCGCAAGGTAGCTGCGATTGGCACGGTCGAGCAGGAAGGACGCGTAGTACTCGGTCTCGATTTGTGCGCCCGGGTCGACGAGCACGCGGTGGACGGTGTGTCCTTTGATGTCCATGCCGAGGATCTGCTCGGCCGCGGCGGCTGCGTCGTCGGGCGTCTTCGCCACCTTGACTCCGCCGGCCTTGCCGCGACCGCCCGCCTTCACCTGGGCCTTGACGACGGTGACCCCGCCGATGCGCTCGGCGACCGCCCGCGCGTCCTCGGGGGTTGCCGCCACATCGCCCAACCCAACCGGGACGCCGTATTCGGCGAAGAGCTGCTTGGCCTGGTACTCGAACAAGTCCACTGCGCGGTGTCCGTTCTCTCTGCTCGGCTACTGGGCGCGAAGCCTATGCCAGCACGTCCGCCCGTCCGGCCCGGCCGAGGCCGGGCTCACCCGGTGGCCGCCCCGACGTGGGAGCGCACCCATTCCACGATGTCGGTCATGGTCGCACCGGGCGTGAATACGGTGGCCACGCCGATGCGCTCCAACTCGGGCAGGTCGGCATCGGGGATGATCCCGCCGCCAAAGACCACCACATCGTCCACGCCACGCTCGGCGAGCAGTTCCATAACGCGGGCGAACAGGGTCATGTGCGCCCCGGACAGTACCGAGAGCCCGACGGCGTCCGCGTCCTCCTGGATTACCGTCTGCACGATCTGCTCGGGCGTCTGATGCAGCCCGGTGTAGATCACCTCCATGCCGGCATCCCGCAGCGCGCGAGCGACCACCTTGGCGCCGCGATCGTGACCGTCCAGACCCGGTTTGGCGACGACGACGCGGATGCGATCGGCCATGGTTACCTCCAGGTGTGCACACGCGATTCTCGCGGGCACAGTATGCCCGCGGTGCGCGACGCTGGGCGGTGGTGACGCCTCGCCTCCCGTTGCGGTGGGCGTCTTGTACCACAGCAATGCACCGACTCGGTTTGCCGCGCCGGAATGCGACGGTTACGGTTTGATCTCGAAGTAAAGCGGAGAGTGCTCAGGAGGAAATCGGATCGTGGGTCGACACCGCGTCGCGCGCACCCCGCGCGTGGTACGCGCCCCGGTCCTGATCGCCGTCGCAGCCGTATTCGCCTGCGCAGGGGCAGAAAGCGCCGGCGCGCTAGGCGCGACGCGGACACCGGCCGAGCTGCCCATCGCCGCCGCCGCCGCGTCCGGGCCGTTGCCGGCGCCTCCGGGCACGGCCGCACCGCGGGCCTCCCGCCAGACGCGTGCGCGGGCTGCGGCCGCACCGTCCGCCGCCGAGGCGCGGCGCGCGCTCCGCAGGACGCTCGCAGCGCCGGCGTCAGGCGGTGCCGCGGCCGGGCCGACGGCTGGGCCAGCGGCCGCGCCGGGCGGCTCCGGCCCGGTCGTCAAGACAGTTTCCGGCAACTGGGCGCTCCCGAACTTCGGGCCCTACACCTCTTGCTACTGCGAGCGATGGGGCTCCTTCCACCGCGGCATCGACCTCGCCGGGCCCCTCGGCTCGCCGATCTACGCCGCAGGTGACGGCGTGGTCATCGACGCCGGACCGGCAAGCGGCTTCGGCAACTGGGTCCGCATCCAGCACCAAAATGGCGACGTCACGATCTACGGCCACATGCGCTACTTCTTCGTCGCGACGGGGCAACGGGTTACCGCCGGCCAACAGATCGCGATCGTCGGCGCCGAGGGCGACGTGACCGGTCCACATCTGCACTTCGGCGTTGAGGTCGGCGGTCCTGACGGTTCGTACACCGACCCAGTGCCCTGGCTGGCCGCGCGCGGGGTGTCGGTCGGTCCGTACCTGCCCGGCGGCTGATCCCGGCCGGAGTTGACCGCTGCGACGCCCGTTGGCCAGGCTTGACCCGCCCCGGTGATTCGGGGGCCTGCCCTGATCACCCACCGCTGAGAAAGACGAGCCTCCGGATGGCGACCACCGAGCTGCGCCGGCCGCCCGACGACACCCGAGCGGCGCGGGAGCAACAACCGCCCGGTGCATTGTTGCTGCCGCCGGAACTCACCGGCGACGGCCCGCGCGCGTTCGTGGTGCAGTGGCTCGTCACCCGGGCCGCAATGTTCGCGCTGCTCGTTTCGGTCGAGGGCTCGATGACGGGCGACGTCAGCTACTACGCGCGCAGTCTGCGTGGGCTGTTCCGCCGCGCGGGTGTGCACGGCACGTTGCAGGAGTATCCGCTGCCGGTACTCGCCATCATGGTTCCGCAGTACCTGCTGGGCCTGATGAACACGATCGCGTTCACCGTGCTGTTCGCGCTGTCGATGCTCGCCGTCGACGCGGCCTTCACCCAGCTGCTGTGGCGCGCGGGCGGCGGGCGGCGCACCCCCGCGGTGATGTTCTGGCTCTGGTTCCTGCCGGCCATTGGGCCGATCGCCTACTTTCGGGTGGACATCATCCCGGCGGTACTCGCCGGTGCGGCGCTGCTGGCTACCCAGCGCCGGCCGGCCGTCTCGGGCATGCTCACGGCCGTCGGGGCCGCACTCAAGCTGTGGCCCGCGATCATGTTGCCGATCTTTCTGCTGCGCCGGGGTGATCGCAGCCGGGTCGCCTGGGCGTTCGTCACGACTGGAGCGGCGCTGGCGCTGCTGAGTCTTGTTCTCGGTGGGTGGCGGCGTTCAGTGTCACCGCTCAGCTGGCAGGCCGGGCGGGGCCTACAGATCGAATCCGTTCCGGCGGGGCCGTTGATGCTCGCCCGGATGGTCCACCCGCACGGCATCTGGCACACCCCGTTGTCGATCTACAAGGCGTTCGAGATCACCGGAGCCGGAGTGCGAATCGTCCTCATCCTGAGCACGCTCGCCACCGCGGCAGGAATCATCGTGCTCGCGGTGTTGTGGAACCGGTGCCGCCGGATGCCCGAGTTGACGACGCCTCTGCTCGGCTGGCTGCTGCTCGCGACTGCGGCAGTGATCACCGTGACGAACAAGGTGCTCAGCCCGCAGTACGTTATCTGGCTGGCGGGCCCGCTCGCGATCATGGTTGTGTTGCGGCCGGGTGAACCGGCGGTCCGCCGGGCGATCCGGCTGCTGCTGCTGATCGCGGTGCTCACCCAGCTAACCTATCCCCTCCTCTATCCGCAGTTGCTCAACGTCCGCTGGATGACGCCGATCGCGACCCTGGTTCTTGAAGCACGCAATGCCGTTTTGCTGGTGTTCACCTGGCAGGTGTGCCGCGAGACCTGGCGGGTAGCCATGCCGGCGACGCGCGTTCGTCCTTGATGATGGGCGCCCCGGCCGTGCGTCCCGTGCTGGCCCGGTGGTCCGGTTTTTGGCCGACGAGATGGCCGCTGTGGCTGCTCGTCGCAGTGACGTTCATCGTCTACGCCACGTTTTCCCTTGCCAGGCACCGCGCGTACGGCACCGCCGGTTACGACCTCGGCATCTTCGACCAGGCGGTGCGCGCGTACGCACACTGGCGCGCGCCGATCGTCCCGTTAAAGGGCGTGGGCTACAACGTCTTCGGCGACCACTTCCACCCCATCATCGCGACGGCCGCGCCGTTCTATTGGATCTGGGACCACCCGCAGACGCTGCTCCTGCTCCAGGCGGCGCTGGTCGCGTCGTCCGTCCTGGTGGTCTACCGGTTCACCCGACGCCGCACGAGCAACGTGGGGTCGCTGGTCGTCGCCTTCGCCTACGCGTCCAGCTGGGCGCTGCAGACGCTGGTCAACTTCAACGTTCACGAGGTTGCGTGGGGCTTGCCGATCTTGGCGCTGGCGCTCGACGCGCTTGACCGTGAGGACGACCGGCAGCTGCTGATATTCGCTGGCTTGCTGCTGCTCGTACGCGAGGACATGGGCGTTCTTGTGCTGCTGCTCGGCGTGTTGCGGTTGTTCCGGCGACCGCGGTGGATCGGCGTCGTGCTCGTCCTAGGCGGGGTTATCGCCTATGAGTTGACGACCGCGGTGATCCTGCCGCACTTTGCGCCGAGCGGACGCTTCGCGTACTGGCAGTACACCGAAACGCTCGGCCCGGACCTGCCCTCGGCGGTGCGCACCCTTGTCACCCGACCGTGGCACGTGGTCAAACTGTTCTTCTCCCCAGGCGTCAAGACCGAGACGACGCTGCTTCTCCTGCTGCCGCTGCTATTGCTTCCGCTGCGGTCGCGCTACGCGATCCTTGCCTTGCCGCTGCTCGCACAACGCTTCTTCGAGCCGCCCGCGCGCGAGAACCTGTGGTATCCGGCGTTCCACTACAACGCGCTTCCGTGGATCGTCCTGGTGCTGGCCATGATCGACGGGGCCGACCGGCTTGGCGTCTGGCGTCGTCCACGGGTTCGCGTGGCCGTGCTGGTTGCGCTCGCCGCGATCCCGGTCGCGATGCTGGTGGTCGACCCGCGCATCGCCGGGCGCCAGATCGTCGCGGTACGGACGCTGTTCACCGGCCACGTATTAAGCCGCTCGGCGCTGACCCGGGCCCAGGACGCCGTTGTGGCGCGCATCCCGCGCGACGTCTGCGTCGAAGCTGACGACCGACTCGCCGGCCACCTGACCGATCGCGACTACGTCACCCTTCCGCCGGGACAGCACCACACCGCCGATTTCGTTGCGCTCGACCTGTCGCAACGGGATGTGGGCAACTTCGGTCCGGCGCCCGCCGCGGCCCTGGCCGACGCGCAGGCCGCTGGATACGAGCGGCTGTTCGCGAAGGACAGCCTCGTGCTGCTGCAATCACCGCGCTACACCGGCCCGTCCGCTCAGTGCGGTCCGTTGGGCAGCGGCCACCCCGGTGCGGGCGGCTAGAGCGCATCCAGCTGGGCGTAGCGCAGCACCAGCCATTTGACGCCCGCGCTGCCGAAGTCGATCTGCGCCTGGGCCTGCTCACCGGCACCCCGCGTGGCCAGCACGGTGCCCAGTCCCCACGCGTCGTGACTGACCCGGTCACCGACCTCGAGCCCCGGGACGGAGCGGTTGCCGACCCCACCGCGCAACCCACCGCCGGCTAGCCGGGACCCGGCGAGCTGCTCCTGGGCGGACGTCCTCGGCCGCGCTCGGTAGCCGTGATCGCCGTAGCGGGACGGCGCCGCGTCACCGTACGTCGGCACGAACGGCTGTCGGTCGACGGCCCCGGTCCAGGTCACCAACTCGCCCGGCACCTCGTCGAGGAATCGCGACGGCGGGTTCCACTGCGGGGCGCCCCACGCGGACCGCGACAGCGCTCGGGATAGGTACAGCTGTTCGCGCGCCCGCGTGATGCCGACGTAGGCGAGCCGGCGTTCCTCGGCGAGCTCGGCCGGGTCGCTCAGGGCGCGGAGGTGTGGGAATACGGCGTCTTCGAGACCGGTCAGGAAAACGACCGGGAACTCCAGCCCCTTTGCGGTGTGCAAGGTCATCAGCGTGACTACTCCCCTGCTTGCATCGGGCACCGAGTCGGCTTCGGCCACCAGTGACACCTGCTCGAGAAACGCGTCCAGATCGCCGGCTTCTGCGGTCCCGGCCCGCTGCTCCTCGAATTCCCGCGCCACACTGACGAGTTCGCGCAGGTTGGCGACTCGGCCTTCGTCTTGCGGGTCGTGGCTGGCCTCGAGCTCGCGCAGGTAACCGGTCTTGTCGAGCATCGCTTCGAGGATCTCGCTCGGTGTGCCGTTGACGGCCACCGCATGAATTTCGGTCATCATGATCAGGAAGTCCTGGATAGCGTTGAGCGACCGTGGGTTCATGCCGGGCGCGGTGTCGGCGCGATCCAAGGCCGCCCCGAACGAGATCCGCTCGCGCTCGGCGTAGGCCTCGATCACCCCTTCGGCCCGGTCACCGATGCCTCGGCGTGGTGTGTTCAGAATGCGACGCAGGCTCACCACGTCGTCGGGGTTGGCGATCACCCGCAGGTAGGCCAACGCGTCGCGCACCTCCTTGCGCTCGTAGAAGCGCACACCGCCGACAACCTTGTACGGCAGTCCGATGCGGATGAACACCTCCTCGAAAACCCGTGACTGTGCGTTCGTCCGGTAGAACACCGCGACGTCGGATGCGGTAGCAATACCCGAGCCGGTCAGCTCGTCGACACGCTGGGCCACCCATGCCGCCTCGTCGTGCTCGTTCTCGGCGACGTAACCGAGGATCGGCTCGCCGGCCCCGGCGTCGGACCACAGGCTCTTGGGCTTGCGGTCCGGGTTGCGGGCGATCACCGCGTTGGCGGCGTTGAGGATGGTCTGCGTGGAGCGGTAATTCTGCTCGAGCATGATCGTCGTGGCATTGGGGTAATCGCGCTCGAATTCCAGGATGTTGCGAATCGTCGCGCCGCGGAACGCATAGATCGACTGGTCGGCATCACCGACCACGGCCAGCTCGGCCGCGGCCACATCTCCAGGCGCCACAGGAGGCCCAACGGCCGCAGGAGACATGGTCAGCTCACGCACC
>JBDUCV010000077.1:0-10047 GCA_040003255.1 Actinomycetota bacterium | reverse complement strand
GGCCTGAGCCGGATACGCGTGGGCCTTGGCGCACCTAAGGCTGCGCGCCACGCCGCTGCCCAGCGAACGACACCGTCACCGTCGCCCGCGTGCCAGCCGTGCCGTTGCCGCGTGCGCTGAGATCCAAAGAGCCCGAGAGTTCGGCCGACAACAGCGTCCGAACGATCTGCAAGCCGAGCCGGTCGCTTGTATCGGCTACGAATCCCGCCGGCAATCCGGCGCCGTCGTCCAGGACGGTCACGGTGAGCCGATCCCGCTCGCGGTCCGCGGTGACCTGAACGCAGCCGCGATTACCGTCGGTGTAGGCATGCTCCACCGCGTTCTGGACCAACTCGGTCAGCACCAGGACCAGGGCGGTCGCCGTCTCGGCCGGGATTTCACCGAACGTTCCGACCCGGCGAAGCTGCACCCGGTCCGCTGACCCCATGACATCGGCCAGCATGAGCAGCAACCGGTCGACGACGTCGTCGAAGGCAACCTCCTCGTCTACCGACACCGATAACGTCTCGTGCACCAACGCGATCGACGCGATTCTGCGCATCGATTCCTCGAGCGCGACGCGGGCCTCTGGCTGCGCGACCCGCCGAGCCTGCAGGCGCAGTAGCGCGGCGACGGTCTGCAGATTGTTCTTTACTCGGTGATGTATCTCGCGGATCGTGGCGTCCTTGCCGAGGATCTGCCGATCCCGCCGTCGGAGCTCGGTGATGTCCTGCATCAGCACGAGCGCGCCTAACGTCTCGCCGCGCGGCCGAAGCGGTAGGGCCCGGAACAGCACGATCGCGCCCCCGCCGTCGACCTCGACGCTGGTCGGGCTGCTGCCGGCGATTGCGCTGCTGACCGCGTCGGCGAAGTCATGGGCGTCGAACGGGTCGTCGACGATGGTGCTGGTCAGCGCGTCCACCGGTTCGCCGAGGACGTTGCCCGTCACGCCTAGGCGCCGGAACGCCGACAGAGCATTGGGACTTGCGTAGAGGACGGTGCCGTCAGTCTCGACGCGCAACAGCCCGTCGCCCACGCGCGGCCCTTCGCCTTCTTCGACCGGCGCATCCGTCGCGGGAAAGCTTCCCTCGGCGATCATCGCGGCGAGATCGGCAGCACTCTGCAGATAAACCAGCTCGAGTTGGCTGGCGCTGCGCACGCTGGCCAGGTTGCTGTCGCGCCCTAGCACCGCGACGATGTGCTCGCCGAAACGCACCGGGACGACTTCTCGACGGATCGGCAGGTCGCCCTCCCAATCCGGCTCGCCCTCGCGGAAAATTCGGCCCTGGGCGTAAGCGATTTTCAGGGGATGGGCCCGATTGCCACTGATCGTGGTCCCGACCTGGTCGTTGAGGTAAGCGGTCGGCCCGGTCGTGGGCCGGCACTGCGCCGCGCACAGGAACACCCCGTCGCCCGTATGCACCCACAGCAGCAGGTCGGCGAAGGACAGGTCGGCCAGCAGCTGCCACTCACCGACCAGCCGCTGCACGTGGCTGACCTGCGCATCGTCCAGGGACGTGCGTGACGCGAGTAGGTCCGAGAGTGCCGACACCGCTCCTCAGGGTGTCACGCCATCATCGCCGTGGCATCACCACGTCTCGGTCACCTTTGACAGGCCCCTTGGACGATCCGGGTCGCCGCCGCGATCCAATGCCAGCCGCCACGCGAGTCGCTGCAGCGGCAGGATCTCGAGCATGGGCAACAAGTCCTCGAGGACACCCTCGGCCGCGATGGGTAGGCCGTCGGCCGGTCCGACCTGCAGTACGTCGGCTCCGGAGGCCCGCAGCCGCTCGAGCACCGGCGTCATCGCCGCGCCACCACGCCCGGGCGACACGATCGCGATCACCGGTACCTCGGCGTCGACCATGGCCATTGGTCCGTGCAACAGGTCGGCCCCAGAGAACGCCTGTGCCGCGAGGTAACTGGTCTCCATCAGCTTCAGCGCCGCCTCGCGGGCCGTCGGATAGGAAAAGCCACGAGCGGTGGTGATCAGCCGATCGGCGAATCGATAGGTGCCGGCGACGTGGCTGGCTGTGTCGTAGGCAAGCGTGCGGGCGGCGGCATCGGGCACGGCAACAGCCGAAGCGGGGTCGCCGGTCAGTAGCAGGTACAGCGCCAGTAGTTGCGCGGTGTAGGTCTTGCTAGCGGCGACAGCACGCTCGTGCCCGGCAAGCACGTCGACGTGGAACTCGGCCGCCGTCGCGAGCGGAGAGGACCCGTTGTTCGTGACCGCGACAGTGAACGCGCCGCAGCCGCGGGCGGCGCTCAAGGATTCAACCAGGTCGGGTGATCCGCCAGATTGGCTCACCACGACGAAGAGCACGTCGGACAGATCCGGTCGCGCGCCGTAGACCGTCATCGTGGATGGCGATACCAACCCGGCGGGCAGCCCCAGCCGGACCTCGACGAGGTATTTCGCGTACAGGGCGGCGTGATCGCTCGTGCCGCGAGCGGCGATCAGGACAAAGCGCGGCGCACGCTGGCGGATGCGGCGCGCGACGTCGGCGATGTCCGCAGCACCGTCACGGAGCAGCCTGGCAAGAACCTCCGGCTGTTCGGCGATCTCGGCGGCCATCAGCGCGCCGGGTTCGGCGGAAATCAGCGCGCGGGGATCGAGGGCCATCAACGGCCACCCGCCGCGACGGTGCTCGCCGCGAGCGCGCGGGCCGCCTCGTCCAGCAGGCCGGGCGCGATGCCGCGGGTCAGCACCCGGGGCGGTGACCCGGCCGGTGCCTCGTCCGGCCAGCCGACGTCGACCACCACGGCCGACGGGTGCGCGGCGGCCGCCGCAACGATCCTGCCCTGCCAGGCATGTCGACGCGGGTCGCGGATGACAGCAACCAGAGTTCGTCCCTGCGCAGCCTCGAGAACGGCGGACAGCTCGACGGGGCCGTCGATCGTGAGCACGTCGGTGCCCGGGACCCGGGCCGCGAGCCGGGACGCCAGCGACCAGGGCAGCGTCCCAGTTGCGATGCCGTTTGGCGAGTGGCACTCGACGACCAGCGGGCGGTGCAGGGTCGGCAGCTCACCGACGATCTGCACGCAGGCCGCGGCGGCACCGGCCACCACCGACTCGTCGTAGCTGGCATTGTCCGAGGTCGGCGCTGCCAGCGCCCGCGCCCGCCGGGAAGCCTCGGCGAGCCGTTCGGCGGACAGCCGGCCGCTGCGCACCGCCGCCAGTACCGCTGCCGGGATCTGCTCGACCAGCTCGGGGTATTCCCCCGCGCCGGTTTCGATCAGGTCGGCGCCCGCGAGCAGGGCCTGTACGAAGCCATCGACGACGCCCACTCGTTGCGTCACGGCCGCCATTTCAAGGGCGTCGGTGACGATGGTTCCGGTGAAGCCGAGTGTGCCGCGCAGGACATCAGTCGTCACCCGGCGGCTCAGCGTGCCGATCAACTCGGCATCTAGGGCAGGGACGAGCAGGTGCGCGGTCATGGCCGCCCGGGCGCCGGCTGCGATGGCCGCACGGAACGGCACGAACTCGATCTCGTCAAGTTGCGACCGACTACGCGCGACAACCGGCACCGCGAGATGGGAGTCCGTCGATGTCGCGCCATGCCCCGGAAAGTGCTTGACGCAGGCCGCTACCCCGAATCGCTGCAGGCCGCGCACCGCGGCCGCGACATGCCGCGCGGCGACCTGCGGATCGGCGCTGAACGAGCGGACGCCGATTACCGGATTCTCGGGGTCGACGTTGACGTCGGCCACTGGCGCAAGATCGAGCGTGACGCCCGACGCGGCCAGGCGGGATCCGATCGCCGCATAGATCTCCTCGGTTGTCGCGGGATCGTCGAGTGCTCCCAGCGCGGCGGCACCCGGAACCTCACTGCCGCGGGTGGCATCGAGGCGGGTGACGTCGCCACCCTCTTCGTCCAGGCCGATCACTAGATCGCGCCCCGCGGCCGATCGCAGCTCGGCGGTCAGCGTGCCGAGATCATCGCCATCGGCGACGTTGGACCCGAACAAGATCACGCCGGCCAGTCCGTCCGCTAGCGCACCGCGCAACCACGGCGGCGGCACCTGGCCCGAGAATCCGAGGGCCAAGCAGGACAACGCCCATCGGCGAATCTCGGTTTCGCTCGGCATTGTCGCGGGCCCTTCGTCCGGCAAAATTTGACTAGACCAATCTACGGTTCGGTGGTGGGGCATGGTCCTGTCAATGGTGTAGACCATTCGCTAGGCTACAGCGGTCCAGCCGAGGGGAGTCCCGTGACCCGCGCCGTCAGTTCGCGACACCTGCGCGAGCCGAAGTACTACACCGTCAAGCGGCACCTTCTTGACATCATCTCCTCGCTGCCGCCGGGCAGCCCGGTGCCGACCGAGCGGGTGCTGACCGCAGAGCTCGCGACCTCGCGCACCACCGTGCGGCAGGCCCTGATCGAGATGGTCGGCGAGGGCAGGTTGATCCGCCGGCAGGGTTCGGGCACGTTCGTCGCCGAACCGAAGATCAGCTGGCGACTGCAGATGACCAGCTTCACCGATCAGGCGGCCGCGAACGGATTCGTGGCCACGACGCAACTGCTATCCGCGAAGAAGTCTCGGGCCACCGACGAGGTTGCCGGCCGGCTCGCTGTAAAACTGGGCGCCCCGGTGTACCGCGTCGAGCGACTGCGACTGGCAGACGGTCGGCCGATGGCCGTCGAGACATCCCACCTGTCGGCGACCAGGTTCCCCCGGCTGGTCAGTCATGTACGGCACTCCACGTCGCTCTATCGGGTCCTCGCCGATACCTACGGCGTCACGCCGGTCGACGCCGAGGAGACAATCGAAACCGCGGCGGCAACCCCGCGCGAGGCGGCGCTGCTCGAGACTGATACGGGCTCGCCGATGCTCGTCCTCGGTCGGCACAGCTTCGATGCGGATGGCGTGCCGGTCGAGTGGGTGCACAGCTGGTATCGCGGCGACCGGTACGTTTTTGTCGCTCGTCTCTCCGGCAAGGGGTAACAGCCCGGCACCGGATGGAAACGGCGTACCTCTCGCTTCTGCCCCTGCACCGGTCTAGAGTTTCGCGCTGCACTGCCGAGTTTGGCCGCTCTTGTCGAGATGCGCCCCCGGAGGTTCGACGTGACCGCAGACCGCCCCCCGCCCCTGCCCGCGGGCGTGCGCGCAGCAGCCGGTGCGCTGCTGGGCCTGCCCATGCTGGCGTTGCTGATCGTCCCGATCTACGCCAAGGACGAGCCGACGCTCTGGGGCTTCCCGTTCTTCTATTGGTGGCAGTTCCTCTGGGTGTTCATCGCGGCCGCGTGTACTTGGGCCGCGTACGTGGTGATCGACCGGGCCCGACGCGACCGCCGGGATCGCACGGACGGCACGGATCGAACTGATCTCACGAATCGCACGGATCGCGCTGATCTCACGGACGACGCGGAACGGGGCCGTCGATGAGCGCGCCACTCGCAGCTGGATCCGGCGTCGACGGCGTCGCGCTGTCCGTTCTGATCTTCTTTTTCCTCTTGGTGACCGCCGGCGGCTTCCTCGCCGCCAGGTGGCGCCGTCCGGACTCGATGGCCAGCCTGGACGAATGGGGGCTAGGCGGCCGTGGTTTCGGCACGATCGTCACCTGGTTCCTGCTCGGCGGCGACCTCTACACGGCGTACACGTTCGTCGCCGTTCCGGCCGCGATGTTCGCGACCGGTGCCGTTAGCGGGTTCTTCGCGGTGCCTTACACGATCGTCGTCTACCCGCTGATCTTCATCTTCATGCCGCGCATGTGGTCGGTCGCGCACCGGCACGGTTATGTGACTCCCGCCGACTTCATTCGCGGTCGCTACGACAGCCGCGGGCTTGCCCTCGCGGTGGCGATCACCGGCATTCTCGCGACGATGCCCTACATCGCGTTGCAGCTGGTCGGCATCCAGGCCGTCCTCGACACGGTCGGTCTGGCGGGATCTGGCAACACCTTCCTGCAGGACCTGCCACTGTTCATCGCCTTCGCGCTGCTCGCCGCCTACACCTACTCTTCGGGCTTGCGCGCGCCCGCGCTGATCGCGTTCGTCAAGGACGCACTGATCTACCTGGTGATCGTCGTCGCCATCGTCTACGTGGCCGTGAAGATCGGCTTCGGCGAGGTGTTCAAGGCCGCCGAGACCAAGATGAACACCAAGACCAAGGCCGGCACCAACACCGGCGTATTCATCCCAGGCGCGGCCAACTACTGGGCCTACGCATCGTTGGCCTTCGGTTCGGCGCTGGCGCTGTTCATGTACCCGCACTCGATGACGGCGGTGCTGTCCGGACGAAGCCGCAACGTGATCCGGCGAAATGCCGCGATCCTGCCGATGTACTCGTTGATGCTCGGGCTGCTCGCCCTGCTGGGCTTCGCGGCGATCGCCAAGAAGACCACGGTGTTCGGCGCCGACGGCATCGCCAACGCCCAGCTCGCGGTGCCGCACTTCTTCGCGCAGGTCTTCCCGAGCTGGTTTGCCGGGGTCGCCTTCGCGGCTATCGCGATCGGGGCGTTGGTGCCCGCGGCGATCATGTCGATCGCGGCGGCCAATCTGTTCACCCGCAACGTCTACCGGGAATTCATCAAGCCCGACGCTGAGCCGCATGAGGAAGCCAGGGTCTCGAAGATCACGTCCCTGGTCGTCAAGTTCGGTGCGTTGGCATTCGTGCTGTTCCTCGATCGGCAGAACGCGATCAACTTCCAGCTGCTGGGCGGGGTGTGGATTTTGCAGACGTTCCTGGCGATCGTGGCCGGCCTGTACACCCGCTGGTTCCACCGCTGGGCGCTCCTCGCCGGCTTGGCCGTCGGCTTGGTGTACGGCACGGTGGTGGCCTACCACCAGACCGTCCCGAACGCCAAGACGCATCTGGTCAACGGCAAACCGGTGAAGACCGTCGAGGGGCTTCGGCACTTCGGCAGCTCACTGGCCAAGTTCCCGTTCACCGACACCAAGCTCTACATCGCGATTACGGCGTTCTTGCTCAACGTGCTGGTCGCGGTGGTGCTCACCCTCGTGCTGCGAGCGATGAAGGCACCGGCCGGGCGGGACGCAACCGAGCCCGGCGATTTCTACTCGGACTCTGCGTCACCCGAGGTGATCCGGGCCGAGGAAGCAGTGCTGGCCAGCGACGCCGGAGTCAGTCGAGGCGATATTCGAGGTGAGCGTTCTCGACCGTCACCTGAGTGAGCCGAACACGGATGCTGCTTCGTAGCTTCTCCGGTGCGACGTCACCGCCGCAACAGCGCGCGACGAGCGATTTGACGTCGGCCTCGAGCCCGTATTGACGAAGGCAGCCGACGCACGCGTCGAGGTGCTGACGGATCCGGTTGCGCAAGTCGGAATCGGACTCGTCGTCCAGGTAAAGGAAGATGTCTTTCAGCACGTCATCGCAATCGATGTTGCCCGGGCCGAACCCACCTACGAAACCGGCCATCACGACTCCCCTGGGCCCGCGGTGGCGCCCGCCGGGATCAGGCCACGCCCGCGGGCGTAGTCGGCGAGGAGGTCCTGCAGCTGACGGCGGCCGCGGTGCAGACGCGACATCACCGTCCCGATCGGGGTGCCCATGATCTCGGCAATCTCCTTGTAGGCGAACCCTTCGACGTCAGCGAGATAGACGGCGAGACGGAAATCCTCCGGCAGTGACTGCAGCGCGTCCTTGACGTCGGAGTCCGGCAAGTGGTCCAACGCCTCCATCTCGGCCGAACGCAATCCGGTCGAGGTGTGCGATTCGGCGCGCGCGAGCTGCCAGTCCTCGACGGACTCGGAGTTTGATTCCTGCGGTTGGCGCTGCTTCTTGCGGTAGATGTTGATGAAGGTGTTGGTGAGGATGCGATACAGCCAGGCCTTGAGATTCGTCCCCTCGGTGAACTGGTGGAAGGCAGCGAAGGCCTTGACGTAGGTCTCTTGGACGAGGTCCTCGGCATCGGCGGGATTGCGGGTCATCCGCATCGCCGCGGCGTATAGCTGATCGAGGAAGGGCAACGCGTCGCGCTCGAAGCGCGCCTGACGCTGCTCTACCGTCTCCTCAGCCACCCTGCTCCTCTGCCTCACCCGCTGGTCGGGTCCCCGCTCCCGAGAGGATACGGCGCAGGCCCGATCGGCGCCGACCGGTCGCACCAAGACCTGAACCGGGTTCGTCCAGGGCACAGATGGGGCAAACCGTCGGTGCGTCACCGTCGAGCCGACCATGCCTGTGACGGTCAACGCCTGGTCCCTTCGTGGTGCCTGCTCCAGCGCAACCCCGCATGGTGGCCGATGCATTCCCGCGCGCTTGCGACCCGCCGTGGATAGTGTTCGCCGTCGTGGCCTCCGCGACACCGGCGACGGCACTGCTCACTCGTGCCGGTGTCGAACACACGCTTCATCCGTACCCGCACAACCCGCGGTCACCGGGGTACGGCGACGAAGCGGCGACCGCGCTGGGAGTCGATCCGACCCGGATCTTCAAGACCTTGATCGCCGCGGTTGACGGACAGCTCATCTGCGCCGTCGTGCCTGTCGCATCCAGTCTGGATTTGAAGGCGCTCGCCGCTGTAGTCGGCGGCAAGCGCGCGACCATGGCCGAGCCGCTCGCTGCCCAACGTTCCACCGGATACGTCCTCGGCGGCATCTCACCGCTTGGCCAGAAGGCCACGCTGACGACCGTCATCGACAGCTCGGTGCGCGAGTTTGGCACCGTGTTCGTCTCTGCCGGGCGTCGTGGGCTGCAGGTAGAGCTCGCTCCCGAGGAGCTGATGCGACTCACCTCGGCCCAGCTGGCAGCGCTCGCCACTGGGTGAGCGCCGTCTGGCAGCATGCGCAGCCATGACGATGACACCGAACATCACCGAGATGCACGCCGATCGCACCGAGATCGACGGACTCATCGTGATCATCATGAAGCAGGTCGGCGATGAGCGCGGAACGATACGGGAGTTCTTTCGCAGCAGCGCGTTCGGCGTTGGCGAGCTACCGAGCGTAGGGCCGTGGCGGCAGGTGAACGTCACCGAAACCGGGTACGGCGCGATCCGCGGACTGCACGGCGAGGCGATGACCAAACTGATCGCGATCGTGCACGGCGAGGCATTTGGCGCCTATGTCGACGCACGACCAGAGTCAGCCACGCGCGGACGGGTCGTCACCGTGGGGCTCACGCCCGGCATGCAGGTGTTGGTGCCGCCCGGCGTGTGCAATGGCTTCCAGTCGGTGAGCGAAGGCGGGACGCAGTACCTGTATTGCTTTGATGACGAGTGGCGGCCCGGGATGACCGGGGTGGCGGTCAACCCGCTCGACCCGGAGCTCGACATCGTCTGGCCGGTGCCGGTCGATCCGAACAACCCGGCGCAGGTGTCGGCCAAGGACGCCGGCCTGCCGCAGTTGCGCGACGTGCTCAGCCCCTGACCGACGGCGGGACGTGCTCACCCCTTGACCGACGGCGCGACGAGCCCGAGCTCGATGAGGAACGCGACGACTGCCGCTCCGACGGCAGGCGGGTCCTTCTTCAGCGAGTGATCAGCACCCGGGACGACGACCAGCTGGCGACAAGCGTCAACGGGCGGCACTCCGAACACGTCACGCTCACCCTGTACGACCAGCACCGCCACCTCAGGCCCTGCCAGCTCGGCGAGCCTGCTGCGTTCGGGACGTCCCGGCGGCTGGACCGGGAACGCCAGCGCGACGATCGCCACGGCCTCCGTCGCCGCAGCCGTCCGGCAGGCGACCCGTGCGCCGCTGGACCGCCCACCGTGGACGAACGGCAGGCCAGCCAACTCGCGGCGCCGACGCAGCGCGGCATTGACCGCCAGCCACGCCTCGTCCAGCCTCGGCGCGGGGGCGGGGGCCCGGCGACCGGCTACCCGGTACGGCTGGGTGACCCGAGCGACGGCAACGCCCGCGTCAAGCACAGCGGTGCGCACCGCACGCAGGTCGGGGCTATCGACTCCGCCGCTGGCGCCGTGTCCGAGCAGAAGAAGCGCACTCGGGGATGGCGGCTGGTCGAGGTCGACCCAGGCCGGACCGCTCGGCGTGGAAATCTGCGAACGGCCCACTAGAACAGACTGCCTTTCCTCGCCGCTGTCGGCACCGGTGGGTGGTCGTGCCAATCCCGGCAGCCGCTCGTCTGCCGGGGTGCCGGTGA
>JBDUCV010000076.1:0-10230 GCA_040003255.1 Actinomycetota bacterium | reverse complement strand
TGCACCCCAGCCTACGTCGCCCAGCCTGATCGGCCGGACCTCAGGGATCAGGTCAGCGGCCGGGTGGCACCGAAGTAGCCCGACTCGACCTCGGCCAACGGGGTCACCTGGACGTAGGAGCCGCTGAACGGCGCTTGAATCACGTTGCCGTTGCCGATGTACATCGCCACGTGGCCGATGCCACTGATCGATCCGTCGCCACTCCAGAACACCAGATCACCCGGCATCAGCTGGTCCGTGGACGGATGGTAAGAGCCGGCCTGGGTGTACTGGGTGGCCGCGAAGTGATCCATGCTGAGGTAGGGCGCCCACGCGTAAATGGTTAGCCCGGAGCAGTCGAAGCCGTAGACGCCAGCGTCGTTGCGCGACGCGAAGTCGACCGCAATCCCATACGTGGGACCACTCGCATTGCCGGCGGCGAAGGCGTACGGGATGCCCAGGTAGTACATCGCGCGATTCACCGCTGTCTGGCCCATCTGCGGCGTCCACCGTCCGGACGACGGAGCGACCGGCACGTTCCCACCGCTGGGGAGGAAGGCGCTGTTCCCACCTCCGCCGCCAGCCGCCGCCGCTGCCGCTGCTGCCGCCCGAGCCTCCGCCACCGCCACCGCCTCGGCGCGTGCCCGGGCCGCTGCTGCCGCGGCGGCTGCTGCTGCGGCAGCACGAGCGCGAGCCTCCGCTGCCGCCTTCTCGGCGGCGATCCGCTCCTGCTCCTTCTTCCAGGCCAGGTACGCGCCGCGCTGGTCGTTCAGGGTGGCGAGCTGGCTCTTGGCGGCGTCGAGCTGCGTCTGGTCAGCCGCCAGCTGCTGGTCCAGCTGCACCTTCTGGTCCCTCGCGGTCTGTAGTGCCTCCTGCGCAGCTTTCCTCGCCGCCGCGGCAGCTGCCGTCGCCGTCGCCTGCCTCTGCACGGCGCCCCGCGCCGCAGCATCTGCGTTCGATTTCGCGACGATCGCCCGGCTCAGCTGGCCGATCGCGTCCAGCTGGTGGCTGGCGGTGAAGCGCAAATAGTCACCGCGCTGCAACAACGTGGTCGGATCGGATGCGGTCAGCAGCGACCCAGCTACCCCGTTCACCGGTCCAGTTAGGTAGCTGGCCCGTACGAAGTCAGAGAAGTTCGACTGGGCCTGCTCCACTGCGGTCTCGGCGGCCTTCACCTGCGCCTTCGCAGCGATAGCCGCCGACTTGGCCTGCTCCAGCTGCTGCATGGCGAGCGCCAGTTTCTGCTCGGCAAGCTCGGCCTTGCTGTGGAGCCGGGCGACCTGCGCCTGCATTTGGGCGATCTGGCCCGACAGCTGGCCTACCAGTCCGGCAAGCGCGTCCTTCGCGGACTTGGCGTCCTGCAGTTGCGAGTCGGTCGGATTCGGCGGCGGGGTGCCGTTTGCCGGACCAGGAACCACGAGCAGGGTGGCGATGATGCCGACCACGACGGCGAAGCCGGCGCTCACGCGAGGCCGCGAACTGCGGCGGGACTGACGGCAATGGGCTCTGAACACGGCATTCCCCCTCAGTCGGCGCGCTCGTGGTCACATCGGACTCAGAATGCCATTAGAACACCAACTGTGCCAGCAGTCCCTCCAGAACCAGGAGCACTGGGGTTAGATATGCGGCATCTGGGCTACAAATGTCACGGCTCCGACGCCCGAGCGGCGCAGCCTGGCCGCCGGCCTTCCCACCCGGAAACGATCAAGTGGACAGCGATCGCGTAGGCCACACCGGCGACTAGATCGACCACGTAGTGTTCGCCGAGATAGACGAGCGACAGCCCCATTGCGACCGGGTACACGGCGACGATCCAGCGCCACCGAGATCGAAGGCGGGTCGCGACGAAGATCGCGATCAAGGTTGCGAACGCGGTGTGCAGCGATGGCATCGCGGCGACCGGATTCGCGCCAAGCTGGCCTTCGCTGAGCAGGTTGCCGGCCTTGTTCACGTGCAGCCACAGCCACCCGCGGCCCGGCGCGCGGATGACTGGCTCGATCACCCCTTCCCGAGCCGCATACCAGGGCGGCGCGGCCGGGAACAGCACGTAGGTGACCAGCCCGGCGACAGACAACGCGACGACTCGCGCGATGAACGCGAGCCAGAGGTTTCGGTTACGCAGCCAAAGCAGGGCGGCCACGATCGGGGTGGCGAGGAAGTGGGTGATGTAGATCAGCGTGGCCACCGCGTCGTACCAGTGCGGCGAACCCGGGTCGAGGAACCGGTCCTGCAGCCAGACGGTCGGCACGGCACCGCCGAACAGCCACCGGTCAGCATCAGCGATGTCGGCCATGTGCAGTGGCAGACCCACCCAGTCGGCCAGACCACGAGACACGTCGTAGACGACGAGCACCGCGGTGAACGGTAGCCAGTCGACCAATACGCCGCGAAATGCCCGCCATCCGCGCCCCAGGCAGGTGATGCCGAGGCCGGCCAGGATGATGATCAGCAAACTGCCCCGGTCGGTGGGAACACCCACCGTCGCGACGAAGACGACTAGTAGCAGTAGGTAGCCGAACAGTGCGCGCCTGCGGATGCGGCGCCACCGTTGCTCGTCCGAGCCGGTCACGTTCGTGGGCTCGGCCGCCGTCGCCGAGTCGGGCTGCACCCAACCAGCCTACGAACAATGGGCGAGGCATCCGGCCGCACGGCCCAAGGAGGCTCGATCCGCGACGATAGGCTTCCGGCGCGAGGTCTCCTGACGCGTCATCGACTGGTGATATCTTGACGTCAAGACAATTCCGAGCAAGGAGCCTCTGGTGCCTCGAGTGAGCAAGGACAGCTTCGGATCCCGCGACCGACTCGACGTCGGAGGCTCGACATACGAGTACTTTCGGCTGGACCGGGTCGACGGTTCTGCGCGGCTGCCGTTCAGCCTCAAGGTGCTACTGGAGAACGTGCTGCGCACCGAGGACGGCCTGAATGTGACGGCAGACCAGGTCAGTGCGCTCGCCGAGTGGAACCCCGACGCCGAGCCAGAAACCGAAATACAGTTCACCCCGGCTCGGGTGGTCATGCAGGACTTCACCGGGGTGCCCGCGGTCGTCGACCTCGCGACAATGCGCGAGGCGATGCGCGACCTCGGCGGCGACCCGGCCCGGATCAACCCGCTGTCGCCCGCCGAACTCGTCATCGACCACTCGGTGATCGCCGACCTGTTCGGCGCCCCGGACTCATTTGCCCGCAACGTCGAGCTGGAATATCAGCGAAACCGCGAGCGCTACCAGTTCCTGCGCTGGGGCCAGACGGCGTTCGACGAGTTCAAGGTCGTGCCCCCAGGAACCGGCATCGTGCACCAGGTGAACATCGAGTACCTGGCCCGAGTCGTGTTCGCCCGCGACGGGCTCGCCTACCCCGACACGCTCGTGGGCACCGACTCGCACACGACGATGGTCAACGGCCTGGGTGTCCTGGGCTGGGGCGTCGGCGGCATCGAGGCCGAGGCCGCCATGCTCGGCCAACCGGTCAGCATGCTCATCCCCCGCGTCGTCGGCTTCGAGCTCACCGGCGAGCTGCCGGACGGTTCGACGGCCACCGACTTGGTACTGACCATCACCGAGATGCTTCGCAAGCACGGGGTGGTCGGCAAGTTCGTCGAGTTCTACGGCACCGGAGTCGCGGCCGTGCCGCTAGCGAATCGGGCGACCATCGGCAACATGAGCCCCGAGTACGGCTCGACGTGCGCCATCTTCCCCATCGACCAGGAGACCCTGCGCTACCTGCGCTTCACCGGTCGCCCGGATGACCAGGTCGCGCTCGTCGAGGCCTATGCGAAGACGAACGGTTTGTGGCACGACCCGTCCGTTGAGCCGGAGTTCTCTGAGCGCCTCGAGCTCGACCTGTCCACCGTCGAGCCCTCGCTCGCCGGGCCGAAGCGCCCGCAGGACCGGGTCGCACTCAAGTCCGCCAAGGCGAGCTTTCGCGTGGCGCTCGCCGAATACGTCGACGGCGATTCGGTCCAGGACTCGGTCGACGAGTCGGTCGAGGAGACCTTCCCCGCTTCCGATCCGGTCGCCCCGAACGGCGTTGCGCACGCGATGCCCGTCGCTTCCCCGGCCATCACGGCGGTGCCTGGACGCACCTCGAACCCGGTACCGGTGAGCTTCGCCGACGGATCCCAGGGTTTGCTCGATCACGGCGCCGTGGTGATCGCCGCGATCACCTCGTGCACCAACACCTCCAACCCGTCGGTGATGATTGCGGCGGCGCTATTGGCCAGGAAGGCCGTCGAGCGTGGCCTTGACCGCAAGCCATGGGTGAAGACGTCGCTTGCTCCCGGCTCGAAGGTCGTCACCGACTACTACGACCGGGCCGGGCTCACACCCCATCTGGAGAAACTCGGCTTCAACCTGGTCGGGTACGGCTGCACGACGTGCATCGGTAATTCCGGTCCATTGCTCGAAGAGGTCTCGGCGGCTGTGACCGAGGGCGACCTGGCGGCGGCCGCGGTGCTGTCGGGTAACCGAAACTTCGAGGGCCGCATCAACCCCGAAGTCAAGATGAACTACCTTGCCTCGCCCCCGCTGGTGGTTGCCTACGCGTTGGCCGGCACGATGGACATCGACCTGATCAACGATCCCCTAGGCAGCGACCAGGGCGGCAACCCGGTCTACTTGCACGACATCTGGCCATCCGCCGAGGAGATTCAGACCACGATCGACCAGGCGATAGCCAGCGAGATGTTCACCCGCGACTACGCGGACGTCTTCTCAGGCGATAAGCAGTGGCGCGATTTGCCGACGCCCGAGGGCGACACGTTCGGATGGGATCCTGACTCGACCTATGTCCGCAAGCCCCCGTA
Source organism: Actinomycetota bacterium (assembly GCA_040003255.1). Classification (GTDB taxonomy): domain Bacteria; phylum Actinomycetota; class Actinomycetes; order Mycobacteriales; family Jatrophihabitantaceae; genus JBDUCV01. The sequence continues at coordinate 5,450 of JBDUCV010000076.1, read as the reverse complement.
CTTCGACGGTATGCAGCGTGACCCCGAGCCGGTTCGCGACATCCACGCAGCGCGGGTGCTCGCCAAACTCGGCGACTCGGTGACCACCGACCACATCAGTCCGGCGGGGTCCATCAAGGCCGACTCACCGGCCGGGCGTTACCTCACCGACCACGGCATCGACCGCCGTGACTTCAACTCCTACGGTTCCCGGCGGGGCAACCACGAGGTGATGATCCGCGGCACCTTCGCCAACATCCGGTTGCGCAACCAGCTGGCGCCGGGAACCGAAGGCGGCTTCACCCGCGCCTTCAGTCGACCCGCTGGTCCGATCACCACCATCTACGACGCCTCGGTCGACTACCTCGCGGCCGGGACGCCGCTGGTTATCCTGGCCGGCAAAGAGTACGGCTCCGGCTCGTCTCGTGATTGGGCGGCCAAAGGCACCGCCCTGCTCGGGGTCCGGGCCGTCATCGCCGAGTCATATGAGCGAATCCACCGTTCCAACCTGATCGGCATGGGCGTCCTGCCGCTGCAGTTCTCCGACGGCGACAGCGCGCAGTCGCTCGGGCTGACGGGCGAGGAGACCTTCACGATCACCGGTGTCGAAGCGCTCAACGACGGGTCCACTCCGCGCACCGTTGACGTAGTCGCGGATGGCCTCGCGTTCGAAGCGCGGCTGCGCATCGACACACCTGGCGAGGCGGAGTATTTCCGCCACGGCGGGATCATGCAGTACGTGCTGCGCTCGCTGCTGTAGCGCGGCTGGCTTGCAGCGGCGATCAGCTCGCGGGCAGCGTGGCCTCGGGTCCGCTGCTCGCCTGCTTCTCGAACTGCGTCCGGTACAGGTCGGCGTATAGGCCCTCGCGGGTCAGCAGGTCCGCGTGCGTACCGACCTCCACGATCCGTCCGCCGTCGACGACGAGTATCTTGTCGGCGCCGAGCACGGTGGAGAGCCGGTGGGCGATGACCAGCGAGGTCCTGCCAGACAGCGCACGGGACAGCGCTTCCTGCACCGCCGCCTCGCTCTCGCTGTCGAGATGCGCCGTAGCCTCGTCCAGGATCACGATCGCGGGCCCCTTCAGCAGCAGCCGCGCGATCGCCAGCCGCTGCTTCTCTCCGCCGGAAAGCCGGTAGCCACGGTCACCCACCACGGTGTCGAGGCCGTCCGGCAGCGATGCCACCAGGTCGCCGATTTGGGCGGCTTCGACAACGCGCCACAGCTCCTCCTCGGTCGCGTCGGGTTTGGCATAGACGAGATTGCCGCGAATCGTGTCGTGGAACATGTGCGCGTCCTGGCTGACGACGCCGATCCTGTCGCGCAGCGACTGCTGGGTCACCCAGCGGACGTCCAGGTCGCCAACGAGCACCTGCCCGGCTCGCACGTCGTAAATGCGCGGCACCAGTTGGCTGATGGTGGTCTTGCCGGCGCCGGACGGTCCGACCAGGGCGACAAGCTCGCCCGGCTCGGCCCGGAAGCTGATGCCGCGCAGCACCTCCTGGGCAGGCGTATTGTCCAGCCGGGCAACGTCCTCGAGCGAAGCCAGCGAGACTTCGGAGGCGGTGGGATAGGAAAACCGCACGTCACGGAATTCGATGCTGCGTGCATCTCTCGGCAACTCGACAGCGTCGGGTGCGTCGTCGATCATCGGCGGCAGGTCGAGCACCTCGAAGACCCGGTCGAAACTGACGAGCGCACTCATGATGTCCACGCGTGCGTTCGACAGCGCGGTGAGCGGACCGTAGAGCCGCGACAGCAGCAGCGCGAGCGTCACGACCGTGCCGGTGTCGAGCTTGCCGGTCAGTGCGTAGTAGCCGCCGAGCCCGTAGACGAGGGCTTGCGCCAGTGCAGCGACGAGCGTCAGGGCCACGAAGAACGCGCGGGCGTACAGGGCAGAGGTGATGCCGATATCGCGAACCCGCGCGGCACGGGCGCCGAAGGACGCGTCCTCTTCCTCGGGACGGCCGAACAGCTTCACCAGCAGTGCACCGGCGACGTTGAATCGCTCGGTCATCGTCGAGTTCATCGAAGCGTTGAGGTTGTAGGACTCGCGCGTGATGCTCTGCAACCGGGCGCCGATCCGCCGCGCGGGTAAAACGAATGCTGGCAGCATCACCAGCGCCAAGGCGGTGATCTGCCAGGAAAGGGTGAACATCACCGCCGCCGTCAGCACCAGACTGACGACATTGGACACCAGGCCGGACAGCGTCGATGTAAACGCCTGCTGGGCGCCCAGCACGTCGTTGTTCAGCCTGCTGACCAACGCACCAGTCTGGGTTCGGGTGAAGAACGCGAGTGGCATCCGCTGCACGTGGTCGAACACGGCCGTGCGCATGTCAAAGATCAGCCCCTCGCCGATACGGGCCGAATACCAGCGCTGCGCGAAGGACAGGGCGGCATCGATCACCGCGAGGCCGGCGATGACGAACGCGATCTGGACCACGACCCGGACCTCGCCGCGCTTGGTGATCTCGTTGACGACCCGGCCGGCGAGTACCGGCGTCAACACTCCGATCAGGGCGTCGAAGACGACCACCAGCAGAAATACGCCCAGCTCGGCGCGATACGGGCGGGCGAAGCCGAGTACCCGCCGCCAAGTACCTGGCGGCAGTTCACGCTCGAGTACCGACGGGTCCTTGCGACCCATCGAGTGGATCGAGCGCAGCATGCTCATCGAGTCCATCGACATCGGTCATCACCTCCCCGATCGCAAACAGTCCGCGGGCAGGCGATGTTCCGCTCGTCAGGTCGCGTTCGCCCAGGGTGGAACGAGCGCACGTCCTAGACGTGGCGTCGACAGCAACGACGGGCCCCGGCGCTCGTCGGCACCGTGGTCGGCTCAGGGGTAGGTCTACCTCGCCGGACGCTTGGTGCGGGTCGCGCCCCCGCGGCCGCGTAGCTTCGCCCCCGATTCCGACAGCACCCGGTGCACGAACCCGTAGGACCGCCCACTGCTGTCAGCCAGCTCGCGGATGCTCCGGCCCTTGTCGTACTGCTTGCGCAGGTCGCCGGCCAGCTTCGTCCGCTCGATGCCGGTGATGCGTGCGCCTTTCTTGTGCGCCGCCATGTTTCAGTCCTTCCGGACGGGCCGGCCCGCGACCATGCCAGCTGGCACACCCTGCGGACCGGCTGCCCTCCTGTGATAGCAGCGCGAGAGCGCCCTGGCAAGATCACCGGGGTTCCGGTTCGGGTGATCATCGAGGCGGGCGGGCCAATCAGGCCAGCGCGATCAGATCGGCCAGCTCCTCGCTCCAGGCGTCTTCGATACCGTCAGGCAGCAGAATCACTTTTTCCGGCGCCAGCGCGTCGACCGCGCCTTCGTCGTGCGTGACCAGGACGATCGCCCCGGTATAGGTACGCAGGGCGTCAAGCACCTGGCCACGACTGACCGGATCAAGGTTGTTCGTCGGCTCGTCCAGCAGCAGGACGTTCGCGGCACTCGTCACCAGCATGGCCAGCGCCAACCGGGTCTTCTCGCCGCCCGAGAGCACACCGGCCGGCTTATCGACGTCGCCACCAGAGAACAGGAACGCGCCGAGAATTCGGCGGAGCTGGGTGTCGGTCAGGTCAGCTGCATTCGCCGATGCCGAGCTTCGCATGTTCTCCAGGATCGTCCGGTCGTGGTCAAGAGTCTCGTGTTCCTGCGCGTAGTAGCCCAGCCGCAGCCCATGTCCGGCCACGACCTCGCCCGTGTCGGACGGCTCGATCCCCGACAGCAGACGGAGCAGGGTGGTCTTGCCGGCGCCGTTGAGGCCGAGCACGACAACCCGCGCGCCGCGGTCGACGGCCAGGTCGACGTCGGTAAACACCTCCAGCGAGCCATAGGACTTCGAAAGGCCCGCCGCCGTCAGCGGAGTTCGGCCGGACGGTGCAGGGGTCGGGAAGCGCAGCCGGGCGATCTTGTCGGACTGCCGTACCTCGGCCAAGCCGGCCGCAAGCGCGGCCGCACGACGGTCCATCTGGTGTGCGGCCCGGGCCTTCGTCGCCTTCGCCCGCATCTTGTCGGCTTGGCCGCGCAGCGCCTCGATCTTGCGCTCGGCATTGGCCCGTTCGCGGTGACGACGCCGCTCGTCGGTCTCACGTTGTTGCAGGTAGGTCTTCCAGCCGACGTTATAGACGTCGAGTGCGGCCCGATTCGCGTCGAGGTACCAGACCTTGTTGACGACGGTGTCGAGCAGCTCGACGTCATGGCTGATCACGATCAGACCACCGGTGTGCTGACGCAGGAAATCACGCAGCCACCCAATCGAATCCGCATCAAGGTGGTTCGTCGGTTCATCCAGCAGCAAAGTGGTGGGCTCGCCCGCGTCGCGGCTGTCGCCGAACAGGATGCGCGCGAGCTCGACGCGCCGACGCTGACCGCCTGACAGCGTGGCGAGAGTCTGGGCGAGTGCACGATCGGGGAGGCCCAGGTTGGCGCAGATCCGGGCGGCGTCGCTCTCCGCGGCGTAGCCGCCGAGGGCGGAAAACCGGTCCTCAAGTCGGCCGTAACGCTCGATCAGCGTGTGGTCCTCAGGCGTCTCAGCGAGCTGCACCTGCGCCTTCGCGATATCGCTGACGAGTTGGTCCAGGCCCCGTGCGGAGAGAACCCGGTCGCGAGCGGTGACTTGCAAGTCGCCGGTTCGCGGGTCCTGAGGCAAGTAACCCACCGGACCTCGGCGCTGGATCGATCCTCCATGCGGCGGGAGCTCGCCGGCCAGGACGCGCAGACTAGTGGTCTTACCCGCACCGTTGCGCCCGACCAGGCCGATGCGATCGCCGGGCTGGACGCGAAGCGTCGTCGATTCGAGCAGTATCCGCGCCCCCGCGCGCAGCTCCACCTCGGTGGCGGTGATCATGCTGGTCGAGCTCCCAGAAACGGTCGGCGGGTCGATGGGCCGAATTGGTGGCGACTCACGGCCGCCGCACAAACGGTCAACGGCCGGTCAGCTCGGGAGTCGTTGCGCAGCTAGAGTATAGCTGCCGCGGCCCGATCGCCCCCGCGTAAGAGCGATCCGCCCCGCGGTCAGACCGTCATGGTTCGCTGGCCGGATGACCTGCGGTGACGTAGAGACGGCTGAGGGACTAGCAGGCCCGACCACCTCGCGCGATGCCGCACCTGGGCGCTTACAGCGCCGGGTCGGCGACCTGCCGCCCGCCTTCTGGTGGCTGTGGTTGGGCACCCTGGTCAATCGTGCTGGCACGTTCATCCAGCCCTTCGTCATTCTCTACCTGACCGGGCCCCGGCACTTAAGCGTTCCGGCAGCGGGCACGGTGGTCACCGTCTGGGGTGTCGGTTCGCTGCTGTCGCAGCCCATCGGTGGGTACCTCACTGACCGCATCGGCCGACGGTGGACGCTCAGCGGCGGGATGTTTGCGGTGGCGATCGCCCTGGGCGTGCTCGCGATGGCGCGTGACATTCCATCGATCACGGCCACCGTCGCCGACCTGCTGGACGGCCGGCAGCGCATCCGGGCTTACGCCTTGCAAT
>JBDUCV010000024.1:0-32225 GCA_040003255.1 Actinomycetota bacterium | reverse complement strand
GCGGCCGGCACCCTTCTGACGGGGGTAGTCGTCGCGATCCCCCCGCACGACGCGACCGTCCGTGCGGTGTCGCCGGTGCCCGCGAGTGCGGCGAATCGGCTCGCCCACCACGAGTTCCTCACCGCGCCGACTGCCGAGCAGTGCCGAACGGTGATGGCGGTGACCTGCTACTCCCCGCTTCAGCTGCGCGCCGCCTACGCGGTAACGCCGCTGCAGGCTCGGGGAATCGACGGTCGCGGCACCACAATCGCGGTCGTCGTGTCGTTCGGGTCGCCGACCATTGAGCATGATCTGCGCGAGTTCGACCGGGTCTGGGGCCTGCCCGACCCGCCTAGCATCTCAACGATCACCCCGGCCGGCCCGGTGCCGCCGTTCGACGCGTCGAGCGAGGAAATGGTCGGTTGGGCCTACGAGACCACCCTGGACGTTCAGTACGCCCACGCGATGGCGCCCGAGGCGAAAATCCTGGTTGTCGCGACCCCGGTCTCGGAGACCCAGGGCGTGCAGGGGTTCCCCGAGATGGTGCGCGCCGAAAACTATGTGGTCGATCACCAGTTGGCCGACATCATCTCGCAGAGCTTCGGCGCTATTGAGCAGACTTTTCCGAGCGCGCAGAGCATCCGCGACCTGCGCGGGGCGTTCCGCAACGCGGAACGCAACGGGGTCACGGTGCTGGCGGCGGGCGGTGACACCGGCGCGGCGGGCTATGAGTCCGATCAGTCCGGCCTGCTCTCGGCGCCGGCTAGCTCATGGCCGGCGACAGACCCCCTGGTGACTGGCGTCGGAGGCACCAGGCTGGAACTGAACGCGGCCGGCAATCGAGTCCGCGCCGATCGGGTCTGGCAAGACGCCTACGGGGCGGGCGGTGGCGGGCTGAGTGGCGTCTTCGACCGTCCCCTCTTCCAATACCCGGTCGCGGCCGTCGTCGGTGACCGGCGCGGCACCCCCGACATTGCAATGTCGGCCGGCATCGACGGCGGTGTGCTCGTGTATGGGTCCTACGACCCCGACGAGACGGGTTGGAGCGTCGTTGGCGGTACCAGTGAGGCGACCCCGCTCTTCGCGGGGCTGGTTGCCCTCGCCGCTCAAGCCGCGGGACATCGGCTGGGTGACCTGAATCCAGCGCTGTACGCCCTCGGCGCGCGCGGTGACGGTGGCATCGTCGATGTGACGAGCGGCAGCAACGGCTGGGCCGACGTGATCGGCTACCGAGCAGCTAGGGGCTATGACTTGGCGTCGGGTTGGGGAACCATCGACGCCTCCCGGTTCGTGCCAGCGCTGGCGGCCACTGCCTCCGGCTGAGTCAGCCGCGCGACTGCGTCGACCTGCCGACGTGGTGGTCGAGCCAACCGATGAGCGGGCTTAACGACCGCCATGCCCTGCCGACCTCCGTTCTGGTGCGGCGCGTCGTCAACCAGCCGGGCGAGCCGAACTCACGCTGACCGGTCAGTGACTTGTAGCGCAGCAGATCAGCGCGCGGGTGGTCCTTCGAATAGCCGGCCGGTACGCGGGTCAGCTGTTCGCCATGGACCGTAATCCGCGCGGCCTCGACGGCCTGGATGGTGCGGCGCAACTGCGGGCCGGTCATGTCATCGGCCACCGCGGACCGTAGTCGCGCGACCTGCGCCGCGTCGGTGTGCCAGTAGCCGCCCGCGACCATCAGACCACCGGCGAACACGTGCAGGTACAGCGCGCTGTCGGCGAAGTACACCCCCTGATGCGTCTTGTAAGGAGTCCGGTCCTTGCTGAACCGCACGTCGCGATAGGGGCGAAAGAGCTTGCCCGCCCCGAACTCGGGCGCCAGTTCCTGCGCGAGCGCCTCGAGCGGCGCGCGGACGCACCGCTCGTACACCTCCTTGTGTGCCACCCAGAATGACTTGCTGTTGTCGTTCTCGAGGTCTTCGTAAAAATCAAGCGCCTCGAGCGGGATGCCAGTAAAGGCCATCAGCCGGTGGCCCCGAGTGCGGCGTGCAACCGGATCTCGCGAAGCTCACCAGCGCCGGTGTCGAGGGTTCGCGCGTAGCCGTCGGTGTCCCAACCAGCGCCTCGATAAAACGAGAGCAAGGCCAGATCGCTCGACGGCACCCAGGTGATCGCCCGCGTCATGCCATCCTCGAGGGCGTGATCGACGGCTGCGGCGAGTAACCGCGACCCGTGGCCGCGGCGACCCCAGCGTGGCTCTACCAGTAGCGAACCGATCAACACCGTGCGGTCGCGATCAGGGGCGGCGGGCTCGAGGTCGTCGGCGGGTCCGAGGGCGGTGAAACCCACCAGGCAGTGCTGCTCAAGCGCGACGAGGACGTGATGACTTGCCGTCGGAGGCGCGGCGACGGCGGCCTGCCAAGCCTGCTCGGCGGCTTGGCCTGACAACCCGTCGAGCACCGGCGTCGGCAGCACGCAGGTGTACGCGGTGCGCCAGGTGTCGATCTGGATCCGGGCGATCTCGGCGACATCACCCGGACGCGCGGGGCGCACGCTCACGTCGGCCATGCCCCGACAGTAGGAGTCGCCAGCTCACCGGGTCGGACCGGGTCAGATTGGGTCGACGCCGGCCGGGTGGTGCACGGCGTCGGCCTCGGCAAATGCCGTGCGTTCGGCGTGCTCGCGACGGCGGCCCCGGACCCGCCGCACGGCGACGACAACGATTACGAGGGCGAGGATCGTTAGTGGCGCCCAAGTCAGGTATTGGCCCACCGTCGACAGCCCCGAGGAGAATGCGTAACCGAGCAGGACGCAGCCGGCTCCCCAAAGGATCCCCCCAGCAGCGTTCCAGGTCAGAAACGTGCGGTAGTTCATCCCGCTCATGCCTGCCATGGAGGGAATCAGCGCACGCAGCAGGGCGGTGAGCCGGCCGAAAAAAATGGCTTTGCCACCGTGCTTGTGCAGGAACGCGTCGACGGTCGCCCAGCGGTGCTCGCCCACCCAACGACCGACCCGTGAGCGGCGCATCGGCGGGCCGAACTTGCGGCCGAACTCGAAACCCACCGAGTCGCCGGCAATCGCGCACGCAATCGCCACGGCGATCATCACCCACAGATTGAGCACGCCGCGCTGGCAAAACACCCCGGCGACCAACAGCGCCGTCTCACCGGGCAACACCATGCCGACCAGGATCGCGGCTTCGGCGAAGGCCAGGCCGCCCGCGATGAGATACAACCACGCGCCCACCGAGTCACCGATGTGGGTCACCAGCCGCTCGAACACAGGCTGATCCTGACACGGATCGACGTCATCACCAGTCGAGGCGGGATACGGCGTCCGGAATGCGCGCGCCGTGGTCGGTGTCGATCCCTAGAGTCGAGTTGAGGAGGGATGTCGATGGCTGTCGGTTCGCCGCGGGTGTGGTCCGCCCTGGGCATCGTCTACCTGGTGTGGGGGTCGACCTATCTGGCGATCCGGTTCTCCGTGCAGACGATGCCGCCCTTCGCCTCGGCCGCTGCGCGGTTTATCCTCGCCGGCTCGATCCTGCTTGGCGTCGTCTCCGTGCGCGGGGGGGTCCCGGTGTGGCGCGTCGAGCCGCGGCGCCTGCGTAACGCCGCGATCAGCGGGATCCTGCTCCTGACTTCCGGCAACGGTCTGGTGGTGCTGGGCGAGACCCGCGTGCCGTCCGGCCTGGCGGCGCTGCTCGTGGCCGCGGTGCCGCTGTGGCTGGTCGTCGTCCGGCGGATAGTCGGTGACCGCACGCCGGTTGCCACTGTGCTAGGCGTGTTGATCGGGCTGTGCGGGGTCGCCGTGCTCCTGCTCCCCGGATCACGCGGCGGTCAGGTCGACCTGCTCTACTGCGGAATCATTCTGCTGGCTGCGCTGAGCTGGTCGATCGGCTCGCTGGTCGCCGTCCGCTCGACGGTGCCGCACAACCTGATGATGCTTTCGGCCGGCGAGATGATCGCCGGCGGGCTGCTCCTCGCGTTCCTGGCCGCGATCAAGGGCGAGTTCGCGCACCTGCGTCTCGATCAGGTCAGCGCCAAGTCGTGGTTGGCACTGGGTTACCTGGTGATCTTCGGTTCCATCGTCGCGTTCAGCGCCTATGTGTGGGTGCTCGGCAATGCGCCGACGTCATTGGTCGCCACCTACGCCTACGTCAATCCAGCGGTGGCAGTTGCGCTCGGCGTGCTGATCGCGGGCGAGCAGCTCAGGCTGATCGAGATACTCGGCGGCGCGGTGATCCTGGTGTGCGTGCTAGTGGTCGTTCGGGCCGAGGCGCAGACTCGAACCCCGGCGCCTGATCCCGTCGCCGAGGGTTGCGCGGCAGGCACGAGGTGACGTCCCGACGGCTGACCGCGGCACAGGCTCGGCGGATCGCGCTCGCAGCGCAGGGGTTTGCCGATCCTCGACCGTCCCGACGGGTGGATGCCCGGCATATCCGCCGGGTAGTCGAGCGGATCGCGATTCTTCAACTGGATTCGGTCAACGTGTTCTGCCGATCGCACTACATGCCAGTGTTCTCGCGGCTTGGCCCCTACCGACGTGAGGTGCTGGACGGGCTGACTGCCCATACGGCCGGTCCGGTCCGCCGGGAACTGTTCGAATATTGGGCACACGAGGCGTCGCTCGTCCCGGTGCAGCTCCAGCCGTTCCTACGCTGGCGAATGGCGCGCGCCGACACTGAGGCGTGGGGTCGCATGGTGGGCATCGCACGCGACTTTCCGCAGGTGGTCGAGCAGGTGCACGACCTGGTGGTTCGGCACGGGCCGATCCGGGCAAGCGACACCGGAGTCGGGCGGCCAGCCCGACGGCCCGGCGAGATGTGGAACTGGCACGACGGCAAACTGGCGCTGGAATACCTGTTCTGGGCCGGACGGATCACCGCCGCCCGGCGGGTGAACTTCGAGCGGCGCTACGACCTGCCCGAGCGGGTGCTGCCCAGCGAGGTGGTCGACGCCCCCACACCGACCGCCGAAGAGGCTCAGCGGCAGCTGATTCGGGTCGCCGCCGAGGCGTTGGGGATAGCTACCGAACCGGATCTGGGCGACTATTTCCGGCTGCCTCGAGCAGAGTCAAAGGCGCGGGTCGCCGAACTTGTGGCGACCGGTGAGCTGCTGCCGATCGACGTCGACGGCTGGCGTGTCCCGGCCTATCTGTGGCCCGACGCCCGCCAACCTCGTTGGATCCGGGGCCGTGCGCTGCTCAGCCCGTTCGACTCGCTGATCTGGTTTCGCGAGCGCACCGAGCGGCTGTTCGGCTTCCGCTATCGCATCGAGATCTACACGCCGGCGGCGAAGCGGGTCCACGGCTATTACGTCCTGCCGTTCCTGCTCGACGACGCGCTGGTCGCCCGGGTGGACCTGAAATCCGATCGGCAGGCCGGCGTCCTGCGCGTCCAGGGCGCTTACGCCGAGTCGAATGTGGACGAGCGCCGGGTCGCCCAGGAGCTGGCCGCGGAGCTGGCGGTGACGGCGGACTGGCTCGGCCTGGCACATGTCGAGGTCGCCGATCGCGGCGACCTGGCCGCAGCGCTGCGGCGAGCCATCAGCGCTCCTGTGGCGGACGAGACCGAGGCCGCGCTGCCGATACGCTGAGCGCTGCCGAGCACCCCCCGCAAGGAGCATCCTGTGGCCCAGATCGTCACCCCGAAGGTCCAGGTCATCGCCTGGACGCACTTCGAATCGCCGCCCGAGGTGCCCTGGGAAACCGACGCTGACGGCGGCGAGGCGCTCGCCGAGTTCGCCGGCCGCGCCTGTTACCAGTCGTGGAAGAAACCCAATTCGGCCACGGCCACAAACGCGGGCTACTTGCGGCACATTCTCGAAGTCGGCCACTTGTCCGTACTCGAGCACGGCACCGTCACCTTCTACATCTGCGGAATTTCCCGCTCGCTGACCCACGAGCTGATCCGGCACCGGCACTTTTCCTACTCTCAGCTCTCGCAGCGCTACGTCCCCGAACGTGACGCCGCGATGGTCGAGCCCGACGTCATTGCCGAGGACGCCGCGTTGCACGCCAAGTTTGTCGACGCGTCCGAAGCCGCCGTGCGCGCCTACAACGAACTGCTGGAGGGATTGGAGAAAAAGTTCGCCGACGTCGAGCAGGCGACGCTGCGGCGCAAACAGGCCCGGCAGGCGGCACGCGCGGTGCTTCCGAACGCCACCGAGACCCGCATCGTCGTCACCGGCAACTACCGCGCCTGGCGGCATTTCGTCGCCATGCGAGCCACCGAGCACGCCGATGTCGAGATCCGCCAGCTCGCCATCGCCTGCCTACGCGAGCTGCGGCGGGTGGCCGCAAATGCCTTCGCCGACTTCGAGATCACGTCGTTGCCGGACGGCACCGAGGTCGCCTCGTCACCGCTCGTGAGCGAGGGTTGATCTCCTCGTGCGAGTAGATTCAGCTGCCATGCCAGCTGACGGGTTCGATGATCCCCGCCGTCCGTTTGGACGGGTGCTCACCGCCATGGTGACTCCGTTCGGTGTCGCGGGTGAGCTGGATCTGCCGCGCGCCGCCGAGCTCGCGGCCTACCTGGTCGACGAGCAGGCCAACGACGCCTTGGTGGTCAGCGGGACGGGTGGCGAGGGCCCGACTACCACGGACGCCGAAAAGGCGGACCTGGTGCGCACCGTCGTCGATGCGGTAGGAGACCGGGCCCAGGTCGTCGCGGGCGTCGGCACGTTCGACACGGCTCACAGCGTGCAGCTGGCCGAGCAAGCCGCCAAGGTGGGCGCTCATGCGCTGCTGGTCGTCACGCCGTACTACTCAAAGCCGCCGCAGGCCGGTCTGCTCGCCCACTTCCGCGCGGTGGCGGACGCCACGGAGCTGCCGCTGATGCTCTACGACATTCCTGCCCGGACGAGCCTTCCGATCCAGACCGACACGCTAATTGCCCTCGCCAAGCACGAGCGGATTGTGGCCGTGAAGGACGCGAAGGGTGATCTTGCCGCGAGCTCTCGGGTGATGGCCGAGACGGACTTGGCGTATTACTCCGGTGATGATGCGATGACCCTGCCGCTGCTGGCTGTCGGCGGGGTCGGCGTCGTGGGCACCTCGACGCATTTCAGCGGCGCCCTGACCTCGGCGTTGATCGCGGCCTTCGAACGAGGCGACACGGCCGAAGCGCTGCGGCTGCACCGGCAGCTGCTGCCGATCTACACCGGCATCTTCCGCACCCAGGGCACGATCCTGGTCAAGGCCGGACTGGCGCTGCGTTGGCGCCCGGTCGGCTCGGTGCGGCCACCGCTCGTCGAGGCCACCGAGCAAGAGATCGCCCAGCTGCGCGACGACCTGGCCGCCGCGGGGGTGTAGTCCGGGCGACAACCTGGCTGCCGCCCGGGCCTATTCGGGGGGCGCGCCGATTTGGGCCGTCAGCGGTGGGTCGGGTGGTACCGCTGCCGCCGCGCCGCTCCTCGGCCGGGTGGGCCGGGGGCGACGGGGTTCGCGCACGCCCGTGCCGCCGTCGTCGGGGCGGCCGCGTCGGGTCAGGTCCTCGGCCTCGGGCCAACGCCGTGGCCGAACACCCGCGGGCACGCGGCGCAAGCGAGACAAGATCCGGCGAAGTGCGCTCATCTGACCATCATTGCGGACCTTTGGTCGTGCACAGTGCTGTCCACCGTGGGCGAACGGCTCGGGAGCTCGGTCCGACACCGGCGTCGCCTGCCCGGTAAGTGTGGAGTTCGCCGTTACGGTTGCCCCGTGCCCGGAGTAACCGCCACTCGAACCCGTCCGCCGGCCAGCCGCCGGCCACGGCGCCCTCGATCGCGCGGATCGCTTCTACGTGCGTTGGCGGCGGTGGGCCATGGTGTGGTCATGTTCTGGCGCACCGTGGCCGGCCTGATCGGGACGCTGGCTCGCGCCGTCGGCCGGCAGGCGGCGACCGCGCGAGAGCTCGACCCGGCGCACCGCCGCGACGCCCTGGGGCTCGGCGTCATCGCCCTCGGACTGATCGCCGCGATGGCGATCTGGCTGCGCGCGGCGGGCCCGGTCGGCCGGGCGCTCAATGCCCTGTGCCGTCTGATTGTCGGCAACGGCGCCGTCCTCATGCCCGTGCTGTTCGCCGCGGCAGGTGTGCATATGCTGCGGCAAGTACCGCGCCCGGATCAGCGCGGCCGAATCCTGGTCGGCGTCGTGACCTTGACCCTGTCGGTGCTGGGCCTGCTGCACCTGTGGGCCAGCTCACCGGCGAGCGCCGAGCGCAGATCGTCCGCCGGTGGCTTGCTGGGTGCAGGCGTCGCGGCACCCCTCGAGCGCGGCCTGACCGCCGTGATCGCGGTTCCGCTGCTTTTCCTGCTCGGCGCGTTCGGCGTGCTCGTCGTGACCGCGACGCCCCTTCGGCAGATTCCGCAGCAGCTGCGCGCGCTACTTCGCCGTCCGTCTGCACACGAGGACGCGTCCGAGGCTGCGATGGATCCTGCCACGGCTGACGGCGCCGCCACCGAGCTGCCGGAATCCGGCGAGCCGACCGGGCAAGGCGAGTTGCCTCGTCCTCGCAAGCCGCGCGCGGCGAAAGCCGCTGAGGGCGAGTTGCCGCCGATCACCCGGCCGGTGCAGCTAGAACTGAACAACGGCGCCGGGCTGTACACGCTGCCCTCATTGCAGGATCTGGCCACGGGCAGTCCCCATCACAAGCACACCGCGGCGAACGACGTCGTGATCGCCGCGCTGCAGCAGGTGTTCGCGGAGTTCGTGGTGGACTGCGCAGTGACCGGGTTCAGCCGCGGGCCGACCGTGACGCGGTACCAGGTCGAACTCGGTCCAGGCGTGAAGGTCGAGCGGATCATTCAGCTCGGGCGCAACATCGCCTACGCCGTCAAGAGCCCTGACGTCCGGATCATCAGCCCGATCCCCGGCAAGAGCGCGGTCGGCGTCGAGATCCCGAATGCCGACCCCGAAGTGGTAATGCTCGGCGACGTGCTGCGTGCCCCGATCGCACAGCGCGACCACCATCCGATGGTCGTGGCGCTGGGCAAGGACGTCGAGGGCGGATTCGTGCTGGCCAACCTGACCAAGATGCCGCACCTGCTGGTGGCCGGGGCCACTGGTGCGGGCAAGTCGAGCTGCATGAATTCCCTTATCTTGTCGGTGCTGACCAGGGCGACGCCGGATCAGGTGCGGATGGTGCTGATCGATCCCAAGCGCGTCGAGTTCGCGGGGTTCCAGGGAATCCCGCATCTCGTCACGCCGGTCATTACCAACCCCAAGAAGGCGGCCGACGCGCTGGCCTGGGTAGTGCGCGAGATGGACCTGCGCTATGAGGACATGGAGGCCTCGGGCGTGCGGCACATCGATGACTTCAATCGCAAGGTCCGCAATGGTGAGCTGGTCGCTCCCCCCGGCTCCGAGCGCGTGTACAGCACGTATCCCTACCTGCTTGTGATCGTCGACGAGCTAGCCGACTTGATGATGGTGGCTCCGCGCGACGTCGAGGATGCCGTCGTGCGGATCACCCAGCTAGCGCGTGCCGCCGGCATCCACCTGGTGATCGCGACGCAGCGACCGTCCGTCGACGTCGTTACCGGGCTGATCAAAGCGAATGTCCCTTCGCGGCTGGGCTTCAAGACCTCCTCGGTCATCGACTCGCGCGTCATCCTCGATCAGCCCGGGGCGGAGAAGCTGCTGGGCAAGGGCGACGGACTGTTCCTTCCGATGGGGGCGAACAAGCCGGCTCGGATCCAGGGCGCATTTGTGACCGATCCCGAGATCAAGCGGGTTGTCGAACACTGCAAGTCACAACTTCAGCCGACCTACCGCGATGACGTGACGGCGCCGCAGCGCGCAAAGAAGGAAATCGACGAGGACATCGGCGATGACCTGGAGCTCTTGTTGGCGGCCGTGGAGCTCGTCGTTTCGACGCAGTTCGGTTCAACGTCCATGCTGCAACGCAAACTGCGGGTCGGCTTCGCGAAGGCTGGCCGGCTGATGGACTTGATGGAGTCGCGCTCGATCGTCGGCCCGTCCGAGGGCTCGAAGGCCCGTGACGTGCTGGTGGCCCCAGACTCGCTGCCGGGACTGATGTACGCGCTTCGCAATGGCGGCGGCGCGGAGGACGTCGTGACCGATTCGGCTACCGCGATGCCCTAGCTCGCGATATCTCGTTGCCTCACCGCCTACAGAGTGGCGAAGCGCATCAGGTCAGGCGTAACTGTGTCGGGCGAAGTAGAACAGGCGTCGCCAGCTCAGCACCGCACGCAACCCAGACCGATGCCGCCCGGTGGGGCGTTCGACGACGACCCCACGGCGCGCCGGCCAACTGAGCACACCTCTATAGCCGGTGTTTCCGATTGCGACCATCTGCCCCACCCCTTTCGAGCGAACCGTAACCGGTGAGGCGGGCGGGACTAGTGAGGCGCGCGGGACCAGTTCTGGCGTGTCGAGCGCGACCATCCGCCGCTAGCGGACAGCGCCGGGGTTACAGGGTGCGCAGCATCCGGACGTTGCCCAGGGTGTTGGGCTTCACGTACTCCAGTGCCAGGAACTCGGCGACACCAGGGTCATAGGACCGGCGCAATGCGTCGTAGGTGTCGGCGTCGACGGGTGTGCCGTCGATCTCGACGAAGCCGTGCCGGGCGAAGAACTCAATCTGGAAGGTGAGCGCAAACAGCCGCGACAGCCCGAGCTCGCGTGCCGTCTCGAGCAGGCCAGCGAGCAAGGCGTCACCGATACCGCGACGGGTGTGCGCGGGGTGCACCGCGACGGTGCGGATCTCGCCCAGGTCGGCCCACAACACGTGCACCGCCCCACAGCCGACGACGGCACCATCAAGCTCGGCAACCCAGAAGTCGGGCACGTCTTCGTAGAGGCTGACCAACTCCTTGGCCAGCATCCTGCGCCCTGCACCGGCGTAGATGTCGACCAGTGCCTTCATCGCCGGCACGTCCGACGTTCGGGCGCGACGGATGATCAGCGTCACAGCTGCACGCTATCGGTACGGACGTCGGCGGATTTCCTCCCGCGACCGATCGCGCGGGTAGCCTGCGACCGTGTCGCCAGCCACTTATGCGCAGCGCCGCGTTGCGCTCGTGACGCTTGGCTGCGCGCGCAATGAGGTCGATTCGGAGGAGCTCGCGGCGCGCCTGGACGCCGGGGGCTGGACACTTACCGACGAGGCAGTCGACGCCGATGTCGTCCTGGTCAACACCTGCGGATTCATCGACACGGCGAAGAAGGACTCGATCGATACCGTGCTCGCGGCGGCCGACACCGAACGTCCGGTGGTCGCAGTCGGTTGCCTCGCGGAGCGATACGGCGAGGAACTCGCGACCGCACTGCCTGAGGCGGCCGCCGTGCTGGGCTTTGACTCCTACGCCGACATCGCGGCCCGGCTCGACGACGTGGCCGCCGGGCGGCCGGTCGCACCGCACCGGCCGCGCGACCGCCGCACGCTGCTGCCGGTCGTCCCGGCGCGGCGCGCTGTGGTCGTCGACGAGGTCGCCATCCCGGGTCACGGGTGGCTGCCCGGTCGGCGACGCCGCCTCGACGATTCCCCGATCGCATACCTCAAGCTCGCGTCCGGCTGTGACCGGCGGTGCACGTTCTGCGCGATTCCCTCCTTCCGCGGATCGTTCGTGTCGCGGCGGCCGACCGAGGTGCTTGCCGAGGCGCGGTGGCTCGCCGAGCGGGGGGCCCGCGAGCTCGTCCTGGTTAGCGAGAACTCAACGTCCTACGGCAAAGACCTTGGCGACCTGCGCGCCCTCGAGGCGCTGCTGCCCGACCTCGCCGCGGTCGACGGAATCGTCCGGGTGCGAGTCTCATACCTGCAGCCGGCCGAGCTGCGACCTGGTCTGCTGCAGGTGATCGCATCCACCACGGGCGTCGCCCCCTACTTCGACCTGTCCTTCCAACACTCGAGCCCGTCTGTGCTTCGTCGCATGCGGCGCTTCGGCTCGACCGAGGCGTTTCTCGACCTGCTGCACCGCGCGCGACAGATTGCGCCGCATTTGGGTGCGCGCAGCAACGTCATCGTCGGCTTTCCAGGGGAGACCGAGGACGACGTCGCCGCACTCGAGTTGTTTCTGACCGAGGCCCGGCTCGACGCCATCGGCGTGTTCGGCTACTCCGACGAGGAGGGCACCGAGGCGGCCCAATTCGACGACAAGCTCGACCGGCGGACGGTTGCCTCGCGGGTCACCCGTATTGCCGAGCTCGCAGACGAACTGGTCAGCCAGCGTGCCGAGGAGCGGGTCGGGCAATCCGTCGAGATACTCGTCGACCGCATCGAGGACGGTGCCGCCGTCGGAACCGCGGCTCATCAAGGCCCAGACGTCGACGGCACCACTGTGTTGACCGGCGACCCGACACCACCGCGCGGCCAACTCGTCTTCGCCGAAGTCGTGGGAACCGATGGCGCCGATCTGGTAGCACGGGTACGGCGATGACGTCACGTCCCGTCCGTCCCGACCCGATCTCCGCGACACCGGGAACTGCGTCAGTCTGGAACGTCGCCAACGCTTTGACCATGCTGCGGCTGTTCCTGGTGCCGGTCTTTGCGATGGCGCTTGTCCACGACGGGGGACACGAGACACGCTGGCGGATCGCGGCGTGGGCGGTCTTCGCGGTCGCGTCGCTCACTGATCGTTTCGACGGTGAGCTTGCGCGCAAGCGCGGCCTCGTGACCGAGTTCGGCAAGCTAGCCGACCCCATCGCCGACAAGGCGCTGGTCGGCACGGCGCTCGTCGGGTTGTCCGTGCTCGGCGAGCTGGCCTGGTGGGTGACGATCGTGGTGCTGATCCGCGAGGTCGGCGTCACGCTGCTGCGGTTCTGGGTGATCCGCCACGGCGTGATCCCGGCCAGTCGAGGCGGCAAGCTGAAAACGCTGTTACAGACCATAGCGATCGGGCTCTACGTCCTGCCGCTGTCGGGTTGGTTGCATGCGCTGGCGGCGGTCGTGATGATCGCGGCGGTGCTTGTCGCCGTGATTACGGGGGTCGACTACGTCCATCGCGCCATCCAGTTACGCAGGACTCCTCGGGTCGCAATGTGAGCACGGGAGCACTCGACCCGCTGGAGCTCATCGGTCTGCATGCCGATCTTGCTGCGCTCCACGCGACCGTCGCGGTCGCGGAGTCGCTCACCGGCGGTCTGCTAACCGCGACGCTTACCGAGACACCCGGCGCGAGCGCGACTATCCGCGGTGGACTGGTGGTGTATGCCACCGACCTCAAGGCCAAGCTCGCCTCGGTGCCCGAGGGCTTGCTCGCCGAACGCGGGGCCGTCGATCCTGAGGTCGCGCTGGCGCTGGCGCGTGGTGCTCGGGACAGACTTGGTGCGACCTACGGGGTCGGCGTCACCGGGGTGGCCGGACCTGATCCGTTGAACGGCAAGCCGATCGGCCGAACCTACGTTGCGATAGCGGGGCCGTCGGGTGAGACGGTCGTCGAGCGGGACCTGACGGGTGACCGAACCAGCATCCGATACGCCGCCGTGGTGGCTGCCGTGGACCTGCTGAGAAGGGAATGCGCCCACGCGCTTACAGCGTTACGTTCGCCGTGAGCGTACGACGGGGAGGACTCCGATGCTCGTCGGTGCTGCCAGGTACCGTGGTCGCATGGCCGCGGCGACGACGGTCGGCGCCGAGCTAGAAGGGGGTTTCGCACCATGGCTGTACTGCGACACGTGGTCGGCGAGACCCTGCGCGGGACCCGGCTGCGGCAGCGGCGCACCCTGCGTGAAGTGTCGTCGAGCGCCCGGGTAAGCCTGGGGTATCTCTCCGAGGTTGAACGGGGCCAGAAGGAACCGTCATCGGAATTGCTTGCGGCGATCTGCTCGGCCCTCGACGTCCAGCTCTCCGAGCTGTTCCGCGAGGTCACCGACACGCTGCGGCGCGACGAGAAGCTCGCCGGGCGTCTAGGCCGAGTGGCCGGGCAATCCCGAACCATCAATTCCAGCACTGGAACGGGCGAATCATCCGGTTCGCAGGTCCGGACGCTGCCCACTGTCGCAGCCTGAGTCGCCTCAGTCCCGCGCGTCGTCGGCCCGGCCCGGCAACCGGGCGGTAGCTTGCATCGCATGACTCCCGCGGCGGATCCGCTGACTGACACCCTCTTTCGGCAGACCGTCAATGCTGGACCGGACGCATCGGCCGCCCCGGTCCGCGCAGCGGGGACGCATACCCGCGCTGGTAACGCGATGAGCCGCACCCGCAGCGCGCTGCTGGCCGGCGCCCGACGGGCGGTCCAGGTCAACGGAACGAAGATCACCATGGCGCAGGTGGCGGCTGCGGCGGGCGTCGCGAAAGCGACGCTTTACAACCACTTCCGCACCCGGGACGCCGTGTTGGCTGCCCTCCTCGCCGAGGAGATCGACATTCTGCTTGCCTCGGTGCACGGCCGGGCATTGCCCGATGCGCTCAAGCAGGTGGCCTCGGGGCTGTCCGCCCATCCGTTACGTCGTTCACTCGCCGGACTCGAGCCGGGAACCCTTGCCGGCTTGGCGGCGATCGACCCCGCTGCGCCGGGTTGGCAGCGCGCCCGAACCGCCGTGCGGGATGCACTGGCGGGTGACGGACGCCGGGGAACCGACTGCGTCCTACGGTGGCTCGCCTCGCATCTGATCACTCCAGCCGGCGCTGCCGCGATCGCCGCCGACGTCGACATCCTGTTGGCTGGCTTGCCCGCGGCCCGGACTCCGGCCACGACATCCGAGGAACCGCACGACCTGTTGGTCTGAGCGAACACCGATTCCGGGGCTTTGCAGCCGGGTTGCCATCCTGCCTGCCCGTCGTGACACGATAGGGCGATGCGCGACCGATAAGGTCGCGACGGTCGCGGAACAATGCTCCCAAGCCGCGACATGAGCAGACGTCCAGGAGGCAGAACAGATGGCCAAGCCGAACCCGTTCTTGCGCGCGTGGCACTACTTCATGTCCTGGTTCGGCGCCAAGGTAGACGAGCGTGCCGATCCGAAGATCCAGATCCAGCAGGCGATCGAAGAAGCGCAGCACCAGCATGAGGGGCTCACCCGGCAGGCTGCGAACGTGATCGGCAACCAGCGGCAACTGGAGATGAAGCTCGACCGTCAGCTTGGTCAGATCGAGACGCTGCAGGCCGAGGCCCGTCAAGCGCTCGTCCTGGCCGACAAGGCCCGTGCCAGCGACGACGAAACCAAAGCGGCAGACTTCGAGCAGACCGCCCAAGCGCTGGCCAATCAGCTCGTGACCGCGGAACAGTCCGTGGCAGATCTCAAGGCGTTGCATGATCAGTCGCTTCAGGCGGCGACCCAGGCGCGCGAGGCAGTCCAGACCAACGCCACGATGTTGCAAGAGAAGCTGGCCGAGCGAACCAAGCTGCTCACCCAGCTCGAGCAGGCCAAGATGCAGGAGACCGTGTCGAAGTCTTTGAACCAGATGAGCGAGATGGCGGCACCCAGCAACGTGCCGTCGCTCGAGGAAGTCCGCGAAAAGATCGAGCAGCGCTACGCAACGGCCTTGGGTCAAGCTGACCTCGCGTCGAATTCCGTGGCCGGACGAATGATCGAGGTCAAGCGGGCCACTACCGACCTCAAGGGCTCCGCACGGCTTGAGGAGATCCGCGCGTCGCTACGTGGCAACGAGCCTGCGGCCGCAACCCCAAGCACGGCGGCGATCGAGTCGCAGCCCGCATCGAAGGGGCCAGCCGATACTTCCCGCGTCCCTACCGAGGCAGAGAAAACGCCCAAGCAGGCCTAGGCACGGTCGGGCTGGCAGCGGGGGCACCAGTACGTCGAGCGTTCGCTGCCGCAATCGCCTTGCTCGGCGCGGGCGATCGGGCTGCCGCACCGTCGGCAAGCTTCGCCGCCGCGCAGATAGACCCAGTGCTCCCGCCCTCGTCCGGTAAGCCCGGTTGTTGTCTGCTCGGGATGGTCTCGGTTCGCTCGAAGCAGCCGCCGGGCTGTCCCGACAAGGCGTCCCAGGTCCGGTACGTCATCGACCCGGGTCCACGGATTGACCCGTACGACGAACAACACCTCGGCTTTGTACATGTTGCCGATGCCGGCGAGGTTGCGTTGGTCGAGGATCGCGTCGCCGACCGCGCGATACGGCTGGGTGCGCAGCCGCCGCAGAGCCTCGTCGGCGTCCCAGTCCTCGCCGAGCAGATCGGGTCCCAGATGGCCCACCAGCTCGGCCTCCCGCGCGGTGTGGAAGAGACGTAGGTCGTGCACGCGATAGCCGGTGGCCAGCCAGGACACATTGCCGACCTGCGCGCGGATCAGATGCTGCGGGTGGCGCCGTGCGCGTTGCCCCGCGCGGACCAGATACCAGGCCCCGTCCATGCGCAGGTGGCTGTGCAAGCTCATCCCGTTGCCGAACCTGGTCAGGATGTGCTTGCCACGAGCGAGCACGCGGATGACCGTTTCGCCGCGCAGATCAGCGGTGGCTAACTGCGGCACACGCAGGTCGAATGTCGTCACGACGTTGCCCGCCAAGGCGGTGTCGAGCCGCTTGGCGGTCAGCCACACTGTGTCGCCTTCGGGCATCGGCCCATTCTGCTCGACTGGTGCACGCCGGAGCTGCCTACCCGCGAAGCCGCAGACCGCGCGGGGTGGGCCGGAAACCGGCCGCCTCGAGGGCTTCGCCGAGTGCCGACGTGGCGACAGGGGTGCCGTCGGCCCGCTCGACTGACAGCCTGCCGAGTGCGCCGTCGCGGACGGCTAAGGCCAAAGCGTCTGCGGCGGGCTGCATGAGCGCCGGGTCGTCGGTGAACGAGAGCAGCGTGCGTCCACCGCGCTCGACATACAGCGCGCACGCGCCGTCGACGAGCACGACGAGCGCGCCCGCCTTGCGAGCAGGCTGGTGACCACGCTTGCCGTTCTCGGCGGGCGGACGCTGCGGCCAGTCGAGCGCCGCACCGTAGGGATTGGCGGGGTCGGTCGCCGCCAGGACGACCGCCGGCGTCGTCTCCCCGTCCGGTCGACGCACCTGGGCCCGCAGCCGATCGATAGCGCCGGGAAGCGCGAACTGCGCCGCACCGAGACCCGCGACGAAGTAGCCGCGCCGCGCCCGGCCGGATTCCTCCGCAGCCTTGAGCACGGGGTACACGGCGGCGAATCCGCCGGTGACCCGCTCGGCGGTCACCGCGCCCCTGGTGAGCACTCCGTAGCGATCGAGCAGCACCTCGGCGGTGGCCAACACCCGTCGAGTGGGGTCACTCACATGATCCGGCAGGCGCGACCAGCGTCCGGTCATAGTTGGCGGTCCGGCTCGCAGGGTGCCGCGCTTGGCGGACAAGCCGGCGTAGCGGCCATAGCGCGGGCGCGGGGGACGCGGCTTGCGTGCATGCGGGGTACGGGGTCCGGAACCGAGCAGGGCGCGGACGGGCGCGAGCGTGTCGTTCGTCATTGCACCGGACCACACCAGATCCCACACCGCGGCACTCACCTCGTCATCGGTACCGCCAATGCGATCGGCAAGCGAGCGAAAGAACAGGGCCTGGTCGCCATCGAGGGCGGCGAGCAGGGCCCGATGGGGTTCGCCCTGCACGGAGCGATCCGCCGCGGGGAGCAGCACATCGGCCGCCTCGGCTGGGGCAAGGACAACCCAGCCGTCGTTGCCCGCGAGCGCACCAGCGCCCGCCCACAGCACCTCACCGGACAACGTCAACTCGTCGAGCAGTGCGCTGCTGTAATCGACGACCCGGCTGGGCAGGATCAAGGTCTCCAACGAGCTCGCCGGCAACGGGGCGCCGGCGAGCTGCTCGATCACGCGCAACAGCCCGTCGGCGCCGCGCGCGGCCCGGGTACCCACGCCCTGCCAGGCGGGGACGAACCGAGCCAGTGTCTCGGGAAGCACCGGCTCCACCTCGCGCCGCAACACCGCCAGTGAACGACGGCGGACTGAGCGCAGCACCTCCGCGTCGCACCAGTCGCGCCCCGACGCCCCCGGCCGGAACTCACCTTGCACCAGCCGGCCGGTGA
Organism: Actinomycetota bacterium; assembly: GCA_040003255.1. GTDB lineage: Bacteria > Actinomycetota > Actinomycetes > Mycobacteriales > Jatrophihabitantaceae > JBDUCV01. The sequence goes on along the minus strand of JBDUCV010000024.1, from coordinate 14,411 downwards.
CCCGCAGTCGTTCCAGGGCGGCATTTACGACGGCGACGCCCAGACCCAACCGGGTGGCGATGTCCGCGCTGTGGAACGGCCCATGGGTGCGCGCGTAACGCGTGACCAGGTCACCTAGGGGATCGCGCACCGGCTCGGTGAACGCCTCGGGAACTCCGACCGGCAGCGCGCAGCCGAGCGCGTCACGCACCCGACCGGCGTCCTCGATCGCTAGCCATCGTTCGTCGCCGGCGACCCGGACGCGGATCACCCGGCGCTGCGCCTCAAGCTCGGCGAGATCGTGCGCGGTCGCACCTCGGGCGAGCGCCTCGGCGGTGGTGAGATCGCCCAAGCCGCGCAGCAGGTCGTGCACCGAGTCGACGCCACGGGCTTGGCGGTCGTCAGGTAGCCGCTGCCGCTGCTCCTCGATTGCGTCGATCGCGCCCGGATCGAGCAGCTCCCGAAGATCGCTCGTGCCGAGCAGCTCGGCGAGCAGCGTCGCGTCGAGCGACAACGCCTGCGCGCGTCGCTCGGCGAGGGGGGCATCGCCCTCGTACAGGAACATGCCGACGTAACCAAATAGAAGCGAGCGCGCGAATGGCGACGCCGAGGAGGTCTCGACCTCAACCAGGCGCACCCGGCGCGCGGCCAGGTCGTGCATCAGGTCGGTGAGACCGGGGACGTCGAACACGTCCTGAAGGCATTCGCGCATCGCTTCGAGCACGACCGGGAACTCGCCGTACTCGCTGGCCACCTGCAGCAGCTGGTTGGCGCGCTGACGCTGCTGCCACAGCGGAGTGCGGCGGGTGGGATCACGGCGCGGCAGCAGCAACGACCGCGCCGCACACTCGCGGAACCGGGACGCGAACAGCGCCGAGCCACCCACCTCTGCAGTGACCAAAGTCTCGATCTCGTCCGGCTCGAACACCGCGAGCTCGGCACTCGGCGGCTCGCCGTCGGTCTCGGGCAGGCGCAGCACGATGCCGTCGTCGGAATGCATCGATTGGACGTCCAGACCGAAACGCTCGCGCATTCGGGCGGCGATTGCCAATGCCCACGGGGCGTTCACCGGCGCGCCGAACGGCGAATGCACGACCAATCGCCAGTCGCCCAGCTCGTCGCGGAACCGTTCGACGAGCACGGTGCGATCGTCGGGCAGGTGGCCCGTGGCCTCGCGCTGCTCATACAGGTAGCTGAGCAGGTTGGCGGTACCCCACTCGTCCAATCCCGCCGCCTGCGCACGGGCGGTCGCGGTCGCCGTGTCGGCCGTCGATAGCTCACGTAGGAACGCCCCGAGCGCGCGGCCGAGCTCGACTGGACGGCCGGGGGAATCACCCTTCCAAAAGGGCATCCGGCCGACCTCGCCAGGAGCCGGCGTGACCAGTACGCGGTCGTGGGTGATGTCCTCGATCCGCCAGGAAGACGAGCCCAGCAGGAATACGTCGCCGACGCGAGACTCGTAGACCATCTCCTCGTCCAGCTCGCCGACGCGGCGTCCCGGACCCTCGCCGCCGGCAAGGAAGACGGCGAATAGCCCGCGGTCCGGGATCGTCCCGCCGCTGGTGACGGCCAGGCGTTGCGCGCCGCCGCGAGCGGTGAGTTCACCGCTCACCCGGTCCCAGACCAGCCGCGGACGCAGCTCGGCGAACGCGTCGGACGGGTAGCGTCCGGCGAGCATGTCGAGCACCGCCACGAGGGCGGATTCGGGTAGCCCAGCAAACGGAGCGGCACGCCGCACGAGTTCGGCGACCCGCTCGACGGTTAGCGAGTCCATCGACACCATGGCCACGATCTGCTGGGCCAGCACGTCCAACGGGTTGCGCGGATAGCGCATCGACTCGATCAGGCCGTCGCGCATGCGTTCGGCGACCACCGCACACTCGACCAGGTCGCCGCGATACTTCGGGAAGATCACGCCGCGAGACACCGCGTTCACCTGATGGCCCGCGCGGCCGACCCGCTGCAGTCCGGAGGCCACCGACGGTGGCGACTCGACCTGGACGACCAGATCGACCGCGCCCATGTCGATGCCGAGTTCGAGCGAAGAGGTCGCGACCACCGCGGGCAACCGGCCAGCCTTCAGGTCTTCCTCGACAAGTGCCCGCTGCTCGCGCGAGACCGAGCCATGATGAGCCCGGGCGATCACCGTCTCGCCGACGGGTCGGCCAGAGCCCGACTGCGCCATGATCTGCGCCGGGGATTTGCCGCCCGGCGGGTGTGCTTCGTCGCGGCGCTCGGCCGCCAGCTCGTTGAGCCGGGCCGTCAGCCGCTCCGCGAGCCTGCGCGAGTTCGCGAACACGATGGTCGAGCGGTGCGCCTCGATGAGGTCGAGCACGCGTTCCTCGACGTGTGGCCAGATCGACGCGCGGCGCTCGGCTCCGGCGGCTGGCCCCGATAGATCGCCCGCCGGTTCACCGAGTGTGGACATGTCCTCGATCGGGACCACGACGCGCAGGTCGAACACCTTGTCGACGGGCGGCTGCACGACCGTGACGGGACGCCCACCGGCGAGGAAGGTGGCCACTTCGTCTATCGGCCGGACGGTGGCTGACAAGCCGATCCGCTGCGCGGGCACCTCGAGTAGGTCATCGAGCCGCTCCAGGGTCAACGCGAGATGTGCGCCCCGTTTGGTCGCACACACGGCGTGCACCTCGTCGACGATCACCGTGTCGATCCCGCGCAGCGCCTCGCGTGCGTTGGACGTCAAAAGCAGAAACAGTGACTCGGGAGTGGTGATCAGGATGTCGGACGGCCGGCGGGCGAAAAGGCGCCGCTCGTCGGCGGGTGTGTCGCCTGACCGGGTCGCCACCGTGAGGTCGGGTTGGGGCAGCCCGAGGCGCACTGCCGCCTGACGAATCCCGGCCAACGGTGAGCGCAGGTTTCGCTCGACGTCGACAGCAAGCGCCTTGAGTGGGCTGACGTAGAGCACGCGACACCGGTGCATCGGGTCGTCAGGGACGGGGAGCGCGGCGAGGCGGTCGAGCGAGGACATGAACGCAGCCAACGTCTTTCCGGATCCCGTCGGTGCGACGACCAGGGTGTGCTCGCCGCGGCTGATCGCGTCCCAAGCGCCGATCTGTGCCGGCGTTGCCGAGTGGAACGCGCCGTCGAACCAGGCCTGCGTGGCGGGTGAGAAGCGGGACACGTCATCCAGTGTGCTCGGGCGGTATGACAGTCGGTAAGCCCGCGGCGAGCCTGTCAGTCAATCTCGACCTCGCAGCCGGCCAGTCGTCGTCGGTCATTGCATACTGCACGGTGTCGCGCCACGAGCCGTCGCGCCGGATCCGGTGTTTGCGCAGCACGCCTTCCGGGACCGCACCGAGCCGCAAGATCGCCGCCTGTGACCGCTTGTTGTGGATATCGGTGTGCCACACCACCCGTATTGCTCCGAGGGATTCGAACGCATAGGTCAGGAGCAGCAGCTTCGATTCGGTGTTGTGCCCGGTGCGCCACCAGTTCTGCCCCAGCCAGGTGTGGCCGATCGCCACGCAACGTAATGTCGGACTCACTTCGTAGAGCGAAGTTGTTCCGGCGAGCTGGCCGGTGGGCACGTCAAACTGCGCGTAGGCGAGTCGCTCGCCCCGCGCGCGACTCGCCAGCGCCGCGCCGAGTTGACCACGAGCCTGCTCGAGAGTCGCGGGAGGATTCACGGACAACCAGCGGAAGACTTCCGCGGCCTGTTCTTCGCTACCGGCGGCGGCGAGGTAGCCGGCTGCATGGTCGATCTGCAGCGGCTCCAGCCGGATCAGCCTGCCTGCCAGGATGGGCATCGCGTACCAGGCGTCGGGCGCGCTCACCCGGCGATCCTGGCAGATGCCTACGCTGAGTTCCGTGCGACTGACCGATTTCTGGAGCCGGATGACTGCCCGGTTCGGCGCGGCGTATGCCCGTAGCGTCGCGGCCGACCACCGCATCCCGGCACTTGGCTGCACCATTGATGAGGCGATCGAACGCGGCGCCGAGACCCGTGACATCTGGCGCGCGGTCTGCCAGGAGTTCGACATGCCAGCTCACCTGCGCTGACAGAAGTTTGCTGGCTCGGCGTGTCGCGCGGGTTCTACCATTCTTCGAACAAGCGTTCGGCTAGCCTCTCCACAAGGCCGTCGACCATCCACAACTTCGGCCAATGCCACTTGATTGTCGGTGACCAGCCCTAGCGTTCGCGTCAGTCAACCGCACCGCCGTACTCAACCGAGGAAAAGGGTTCCCGATGGCAGCAGGATTCGATCGCGAGAAGGCACTCGACGTCGCGCTGAGCCAGATCGACAAGCAGTTCGGCAAGGGATCCGTCATGCGGCTGGGTGAACGTGCCGCCACTCCGATTGAGGTGATCCCCACCGGCTCCATCGCGCTCGACGTCGCGCTCGGCATCGGTGGCCTGCCGCGCGGGCGGGTGGTCGAGATCTACGGGCCAGAAAGCTCCGGTAAGACGACAGTGGCTCTGCATGCGGTGGCCAACGCGCAAGCCGCGGGCGGCGTCGCCGCGTTCATCGACGCCGAGCACGCGCTCGACCCCGAGTACGCGAAGGCACTCGGCGTCGACACCGACGCACTCCTGGTCAGCCAGCCCGACACCGGCGAGCAGGCGCTCGAGATCATGGACATGTTGATCCGCTCGGGTGCGCTCGACATCGTCGTCGTCGACTCGGTGGCCGCGCTGGTGCCACGGGCCGAGATCGAGGGCGAGATGGGCGATAGCCACGTCGGCCTGCAGGCCCGGCTGATGAGCCAGGCGCTACGCAAGATCACCGGAGCTCTGAGCAACTCCGGGACCACGGCAATCTTCATCAACCAGTTGCGCGAGAAGATCGGGGTGATGTTCGGTTCGCCCGAGACGACGACCGGAGGCAAGGCGCTGAAGTTCTACGCCTCAATCCGGCTAGACGTGCGCCGGATCGAGACGTTGAAGGACGGTGCCGACGCGGTCGGTAACCGCACTCGGGTAAAGGTTGTCAAGAACAAGGTGGCGCCGCCGTTCAAGCAGGCGGAATTCGACATCGTGTACGGCCAGGGCATTAGCCGCGAGGGCTCGCTGATCGACGTTGGCGTCGAGCAGGGGCTGATCAAGAAGTCCGGTGCCTGGTACACCTACGATAATGACCAGCTCGGGCAGGGCAAGGAGAACGTGCGCAGCTTCTTGCGTGACAACCCAGACCTCGCCGACGAGCTGGAGAAGCGGATCAAAGAGAAGCTCGGCGTCGGCGCCCGGGTCGACGAGGTCGGTGCCCCGATCGATCCGCTTCCCGCGCCGGTCGACTTCTAGGTGCGCCGACAGCCGGCCACGCCTCCGGGCGGCACGTGCGATGACGGTCGGCGCGCCACCACAGGCGGTCCGCCGCCGAAGGAGGAAAGCGATCCGCCCGGCGATGCCGAGACGGTGGCCCGTGCAATCTGCCTGCGGTTGCTGACCCTTCGGGCGCGCACCCGAGCCGAACTGTCGGACGCGCTGCGACGGCGTGGCGTGCCAGAGGACGCTGCGACATCGGTGCTGACTCGTCTCACCGAGGTGGGGCTCATCGACGACGCAGCGTTTGCCCAGGCGTTCGTGCGCAGTCAGCACACTCAGCGCGGGTTGGCGCGTCGCGCCGTCGCGATCAAGCTGCGTCAACGCCGTGTCGGTGACGAACTGGTCGATGCCGCCGTCGAGGAAATCGATGCCGACAGTGAGTGTGCCGCGGCACGGGCGCTGGTGCAGCGCAAGATGCGGTCGCTTGCCGGCCTTGGCGCAGAGGCGCAGACCCGCCGGTTGCTTGGCCTGCTCGCCAGGCGGGGTTACTCGGCCGCCCTCGCCGGGCGCGTCGTCCGGGACGTGGTGCATTCATCGCAGCCGCTGCCGACCGAATTCGCAGACAACGGCGAGTCGGCGGACTTCTGACGCGGGGCTTACTTGACCTCGACCCCTCGCGTTCCTAGCCTCGCAATTACCAGGAGTACGTCACCAGACGGCGACGTCGGCTCGGGAGGCCTGTCGGCCGACCCGCGGCGGGCGTGGCTATAGATAGAGCTAACGGACACGTCCTGACAGAAAGGACATTGAAACCCCTTCGCCTAGGCAGGCTGGATCCACTCGGAAGTTGCCTGTCTTCGCTCGGCGCACAACGAGCCGGTCGGTACAGCAGGCCATGACCGACCGCGGTCTCCGCGTCCTCCGAGTAACCGCGTCCTCCTGGTCCACGGAGCCATGGCTCCACCGCGAGGCACGGCATGAGGAGGCGGCGTGAACGGGGTCCTGTACGCAGCCATCGGAGTCACGTTCGTCCTGGGTTGGTATTTCATCGACTCCTACCGTCGCCGCGGACGGGGATCGGGCGGCTCGGTGGGGGCTACCGACGACTTGAGCACCGACACCGACAGCTACCCCGAATCGGCTCGCCGCATTGCCGACGCCGAGGCCGCGTCCATCCGTCAATTGGCCCAGACCGAGGCAGCCGCGCACCGCCGGGCCGTTTTGGCGGAGGTCGAAGCCCTACGCCGGGCCGCCCAGTCCGACGTCTCGACCGCCCGCAGTGCCGCCGAGGGTGCACGTGCCAAGGCTGATGTGGACGCGGCGAGCGTCATCGCCGAAGCTCGGCGCAACGCGGAGGCGGAGGTTGCGACCCTCACGACGGAACTGCGCCAAACCGGTCGCGAGCTCGCAGCCCAGGCGACCCGGCTCGACGAGACCGAGGCCCGGCTCGCGGCCCAGTCCGTCCGACTGGAGGCCGAGTCCGCCGAGCTAGACCGGGCGCTGCGGCAACTCGACGAGCGTGAACGGCTGCTCGACGAGCGCGACGCCGACCTGACGATCCGCGCTGAGGAACATCACCGGGAGCTGGAACGCATCGCGGGTCTAACGAGCGAGGCAGCGAAGGCGGAGTTAATGGCCGCCGTTGAGGCGAGCGCGCGGCGCGACGCAGCGTTGCTTGTACGCACGATCGAGAACGAGGCGCGCGCCGAAGGCACCGAGCGTGCCCGCGCGGTCGTCGTCGAGGCGGTTCAGCGGGTGGCCAGCGAACAGACCAGCGAATCCGTTGTCAGCGTGCTGCAGCTGCCGGCCGAGGAGATGAAGGGCCGGATCATCGGCCGCGAGGGCCGCAATATCCGCGCATTCGAGTCGGTGACCGGGGTCAACGTCATCATCGACGACACGCCCGAGGCGGTCCTGCTGTCCTGCTTCGACCCGGTGCGCCGTGAGATCGGCCGGCTCACCCTCGAAAAGCTGATTCTCGACGGGCGGATCCACCCGCACCGGATCGAGGAGGTCTATGAGACCAGCAAGGCCGAGGTCGATGAGCTGTGTATGCGCGCCGCCCGTGACGCGCTCGCCGACGTGGGAATCAGCGACTTGGACGAGCGGCTGCTGCCAACGCTCGGGCGGTTGAAGTACCGCACCAGCTATGGCCAAAACGTGCTCGGTCACTTGGTCGAGACCGCGCACATCGGGGGAGTGATGGCCGCCGAGCTGGGCCTGGAGCCCACGCTGATCAAGCGGTGCGCGTTCTTGCACGACATTGGCAAGGCGCTTACCCACGAGGTCGAGGGCAGCCATGCGATCATCGGCGCCGATCTGCTGCGTAAGTACGGCGAAAGTGAGGCGGTGGCACACGCGGTCGAGGCGCACCACAACGAGGTCGCGCCGCGAACCATCGAGGCTGTGCTCACCCAGGCCGCCGACACCTGCTCGGCCGCGCGTCCCGGCGCGCGCCGTGAATCGCTGGAGAATTACGTCAAGCGGCTGGCCCGCATCGAGGAGATTGGGGCCGCGATGGCTGGCGTCGAGAAGGTATTCGCGATGCAGGCCGGCCGGGAGCTTCGGGTGATGGTGGAGCCATCCGAGGTCGACGATCTGGCCGCTGGGGTGATCGCCCGTGAGATCGCCAAACAGATCGAGGACGAGCTGACCTATCCTGGCCAGATTCGAGTCACCGTCGTGCGGGAGTTGCGAGCCACCGAGGTGGCGCATTAAAGCCGAACGCGCCCGTATCCTCGACGGGTCATGACACGCACCTACGCCATCCGCACCTACGGGTGCCAGATGAACGTGCACGATTCCGAACGTCTGGCCGGACTGCTCGAGCAGGCCGGCTACGACCGCGCCCGCGACGACGCAGGGGATGACGTCGACCTAGTCGTGTTCAACACCTGCGCAGTCCGCGAGAACGCCGACAACCGGCTGTACGGCAATCTGGGCCGGCTCGTCCCAGCCAAGCAGAAGCGTCCGGGCATGCAGATCGCCGTGGGCGGCTGCCTGGCGCAGAAGGACCGCGGCCGCATCATCGAGAAGGCCCCCTGGGTCGATGTCGTGTTTGGCACTCACAACCTGGCGAGCCTGCCCGTGCTGCTCGAGCGAGCACGGCACAACGCCGAGGCGCAAGTGGAGATCCTCGAGTCGCTGCGGAACTTCCCGTCGGATCTGCCCAGCCGCCGCGAATCGGCGTACGCGGCCTGGGTGTCGATCAGTGTCGGGTGCGATAACAGCTGCACCTTCTGCATCGTGCCGAGTCTGCGTGGCGTCGAGACCGACCGCGATCCCCGTGACGTGCTCGCAGAGATCCGGGCGCTGGTCGACTCCGGCGTCGTCGAGATCACTCTGCTCGGGCAGAACGTGAACTCATACGGACGTTCCTTCGGTGATCGTCGCGCGTTCGCGAAGCTGCTTCGAGCGTGCGGGGAGCTCGACGGGTTGGAGCGAGTCCGCTTCACCAGCCCGCACCCGCGAGATTTCACCGACGACGTCATCGAGGCAATGGCCGAGACGCCGAACGTCTGCCCGCAGCTGCACATGCCGATGCAGTCCGGCTCCGATGCGGTGCTGCGGGCGATGCGCCGCAGCTACCGTCAGCAGCGTTACCTCGAGATCATCGGCAAGGTTCGCTCGGCGATGCCGGCCGCCGCGATCACCACCGACGTCATCGTGGGCTTCCCCGGCGAGACCGAGGACGACTTCGAGCAGACCCTGCATGCGGTGCGGGAGGCTCGGTTCGCCAGTGCGTACACGTTCAAGTACTCGCCGCGTCCCGGCACGCCGGCTGCGACCATGTCCGGGCAGGTGGCCAAGTCGGTGTTGCAGGAACGCTACGAGCGCTTGGTCACCTTGCAGGACGAGATCTCCTGGGATGCGAGCCGGGCCTTGGTCGGCCGCGACGTCGAGGTACTGGTCAGCGCCGGCGAGGGACGCAAGGACGGCGCAACGGGTCGGGTGTCCGGGAGGGCACGTGACGGCCGGTTGGTGCACGTCGCCACCGGAGGCCGTGACATCGGCCCGGGCGACGTCGTGACGTCGACGGTCAGCTACGCCGCACCGCACCACCTGATCGCCGATGCGGGTATCACGCATCATCGCCGCTGGCGCGGCGAAGCTGCTGCGCCGGCGCGTGGTCAGGCACGGCGACTATTGCCGCTCCTCAGTCGGGGATGAGTGCGCGGCGCGCGGCCACCTCAGCTTCGGCCTTACCAATCCGTGCTGGGTCGCCGGACTGCCGAGCCCGATCAAGTTTCTGCTCGGCTTCGGCGAGCCGCTCCCGCAACTGGCCCAGGAACGGGTTGGTAGCGGCACTGGTCCGTTGCCAGTCCGCCTCGACCGCCTGCCGGACCCGTTGCTCGGCGGCGCGCATCCGCTCGTCGATCTGCCGGATGGCATCGCGCGGTACGTGCCCGATCTCGTCGAACTGTGCCTGCAGGTCACGCAACGCCGCCTGTGCCGTCCGCACGTCGGTCAACTCGAGCGACTCCACCTTGGCGACGATCGCCTCCTTGGCCCGCTGATTGCCCACCTGCTCGGCGTCGCGTTCGCTTTGCACCTCCGCCCGGCGGGCGAAGAACACGTCCTGTGCGGCCCGGAACCGTGCCCACAGGGCGTTTTCAACATCCCGGCTCGCCCGCGGCGCTGCTTTCCACTCCGTCATCAGGTCACGCATCGCGGCCGCCGTGTCGCGCCAATCCGACGACGCCGATAACTCCTCGGCCCGTTCGGCGAGCTTCTCCTTGGCCTGCCTGGCCGTGCCGCGTTCGGCGTCGAGTGCGGCGAAGTGTTGCCCACGACGCTTACCAAAGGCGTCTCGGGCGCCGGAAAACCGCTTCCACAACGCGTCGTCAGTCTTGCGGTCGATGCCCTTGATCAACTTCCACTCGTCCACGATCGCGCGCAGCCGGTCGCCCGACGCCTTCCAGGACGTGGCGGATTCGGCGATTTTCTCGGCCTCAGCAGCCAGCGCCTCCTTCGCGGCGATCGCGTCTGCGCGGGCCCGCTCGCGGGCGACGGCTTGGGCACTGAGCCGCTCGTCCGCTGTTGTGATCAGCGCGATCAGCCGAGCCTCCAAGGCGGCGAGATCCCCGATGGCGGACACCGCCGTCAAGCTTTCGCGCAGCTCAGCGGCGTGGGAACGAGTGGATCCCGGATCCGCGGTGCCGGATGTCAGCCGCTTCTCCAGCAGGGTCAGCTCGGTCTCGAGGTCTTCGTAACGGCGGGTGTAGAAGGCGATGCCAGCGTCAGCGTCGCCGGCCTGCCAGGATCCGATCTCCCGCTCGCCGTCGGCCGTGCGCAGGTAGACCGTGCCGTCGTCGGCGATCCGCCCCCACTCCGAGCTCATGACACAGCATTAGACACGATTACCGCGTCCCGGTCGCCCGCATGCCATGACCGTTAGCCTGCAGCGATGATCGCCGGCGCGGCGTTCTGCCTTCATCCGCCTGTCCTCGTACCCGAAGGGCTCAGCCACGTCGCCCAGTGGGCCGAACGCTTCGCCGTGATCGGATCGGCTGACGGGTCGCCAAGTGACTGACGTGACTGGCCGCCGGGTCGTCGCGATCGTGGGCCCCACCGCGACCGGAAAGTCCGAACTGGCCGTTGCGCTGGCGACTCGACTTGACGCCGAGATCGTCAACGCCGACTCGATGCAGCTCTATATCGGCATGGACGTCGGAACCGCCAAGATCAACCGGGCGCAGCGGCATGGTGTCCCTCATCACCTGCTCGACCTCTGGCCGATCACCAAGTCCGCCGCGGTGGCCGAGTACCAACGGCTGGCGCGGAGCACGATCACCGACATTCACGGTCGAGCTCGACTTCCCGTCGTGGTCGGCGGATCGGGGCTGTACGTGCGCGGCGCGCTGGACCGCCTGGAGTTCCCCGGAGAGTCGCTGAGTATCCGAAACCGATTGCTCAGCGAGCTGGCAGTAAGCGGGCCAGCGTCCCTGCATGCCCGGCTGGCCACCCTCGACGCCGCGGCCGCGGCATCGATCCTGCCTACCAACGGTCGTCGCATCGTCCGGGCGCTCGAGGTCATCGAACTGACCGGCCGCCCGTTCCTGGCGACGATGCCGGCGTTCGAGTCCATCTATGACTGCGTGCAGATCGGCCTGGACCGCGACGATCTCGACGAGCGGGTGGCCTTGCGGGTCGACCGGATGATGCAGGCCGGTTTCCTGGAGGAGGTCCGCGCCCTGCTAACTGCCGGACTGCGCACCAGCCCGACTGCGGGCAAGGCACTCGGCTACGCACAGGTTATGGGCTGCCTGGACGACACCGGGGCGGTGGTCGGGGACCTCGGCGTGGCGCTCGAGGCCACCGTCCGGGCGACCAGACGATTCGTGCGCCGCCAGCGTTCGTGGTTCCGGCGCGATCCCCGGATCCGGTGGTTCGACGCGGCCGCGCCCGGGCTCCTCGACCAGGTCACCAATATCCTGGACAGGTGAGTCGTCTGCGCGTCGTCAAGGGACACGGCACGGGCAACGACTTCATCATCGTGCCTGACCTCGACGGTCGTCTCGAGCTCAGCGCCGAGCTGGTGCGGGCGTTGTGTGATCGGCGATTCGGCATCGGCGCCGACGGTGTGCTTCGGGTGGTGCGCAGCGACCGCGATCCAGACGCTGCGCCGATGGCAGCCGACGCGGCGCTGTTCATGGACTATCGCAACGCCGATGGTTCGGTCGCCGAGATGTGCGGCAATGGAATCCGGGTGTTGGTGCGGTACCTGCAAGGTCAGCGGCTGGCCGGCGAGCGGGTTGAGGTGGCTACCCGAGGCGGGGTCCGGCTGGCGTGGACGAGCGGGGAACACATCGCCGTTGAGATGGGGACGCCACAGGTGCTTGGCGCCGGCCCACGGGTGGCGGTCCCCCCGCACCTCACACGGGCCGAAAGCACGGCGGTTCGCCTTCCTAATCCGCACCTGGTCGTGGCGATGCCGAGCGACACCGCCTTGCTGGCACTCGACCTCACGACGCCCCCCCGGGTCGAGCCGCCGCTTCCTGACGGCCAGAACGTCGAATTTGTCCTGCGAACGGGCGAGCGGACGATCCGGATGCGGGTGCACGAGCGCGGCGTGGGCGAGACGAGTTCATGCGGAACCGGCATCTGCGCGGCCGTTGTGGCCGCGGCGGTCGGTGACGGCGCGAGTGGTGGTGACGACTCCGCCTGGCAGGTCGACGTGCCGGGCGGCACATGCTGGGTGACTTGGCGTTCGGACGGCGCGGTGGTGCTCACCGGTCCTGCGGTGCTGGTCGCCGAGATCGAGCTGGACGCCAGCTGGCTGGAGTCGGCCGGGCGGTAATCGTTCGCGATCCGGTACTGCGCCGTGTCACGATGGAGCAACGATGACCGAAGCCTCCCGCCCGGCAAGCGATGCGTTCCTCGCCGACAACTCTTTTCCCACCGACGATGCGGTCCCCGCCGACGACGCCTTGTCTGCCGACGACAGCCTCGGCGCCTACGAGCTCGAGAATCGCCAGGCGCTGCGCCGGGTAGCTGGTCTGTCGACCGAACTCGAGGACATCACCGAGGTCGAGTACCGCCAGCTGCGTCTCGAGCGGGTCGTACTGGTGGGCGTGTGGACCGGCGGCACGCTCGGCGACGCCGAAAACTCCCTGGCCGAACTGGCCAGACTGGCCGAGACTGCGGGATCGCACGTGCTCGAGGGGTTGATCCAGCGCCGGAGCAAGCCTGACGCGGCAACATACATCGGCTCTGGCAAGGCGAAGGAGCTACGTGACATCGTTCACTCGGTCAATGCAGACACGGTCATCTGCGACGGTGAACTCACGCCCGGCCAGCTCAGCCAGCTCGAAGGCGTGCTGAAGGTCAAGGTCGTCGACCGCACCGCGCTGATCCTCGATATCTTCGCCCAGCACGCGCGTTCCCGTGAGGGCAAAGCGCAGGTCGAACTTGCCCAGATGCAATACCTGCTGCCGCGGCTGCGCGGCTGGGGTGAATCGCTTTCGCGTCAGGTCGGAGGCCGCACGGCGGGCGGGGCCGGCATCGGCGGCCGCGGACCCGGTGAGACCAAGATCGAGATCGATCGCCGTCGGATCAACTCACGGATGGCCCGGCTGCGCCGCGACATCGCTCAGATGAAAACCGCGCGGGACGTCAAGCGCGCTCGTCGGCTGGAACGACGTGTGCCGAGCGTGGTACTCGCCGGTTACACCAACGCTGGCAAGTCCTCCTTGCTCAATCGGCTCACCGATGCCGGGGTGCTGGTCGAGAACGCGCTGTTCGCCACCCTCGACCCGACCGTGCGCCGTTGCCAGGCGTCCGACGGTCGCCCCTTCACATTGGCCGACACGGTGGGTTTTGTGCGGCACCTGCCGCACCAGCTTGTCGAAGCCTTTCGCTCCACGCTCGAAGAGGTCGCCGACGCCGAGCTGATCTTGCACGTCGTCGACGCGTCCGACGCCGACCCGGAGGCTCAGATCCGCGCGGTTCGTGAGGTGTTCAGCGAGATCGAGGCGCTGGGCGTGCCCGAGCAGATCGTTTTCAACAAGGTGGACACGGCCGACCCGGACATGTTGGTGCGACTGCAACGGCTCGCACCCGATGCCCTGTTCGTGTCGGCCCGGACGGGTGCCGGGCTCGACTCGTTGCGCGCCACGCTCGAGGCACGCTTGCCTCGCCCGGATGTCGCGCTCACCGTGTTGCTGCCCTACACGCGGGGTGATCTGGTGGCCCGCATCCATGGCAACGGCGAGGTTCTCACAGAGGCGCACACTGCCGAGGGGACGCTGATCTCGGCCCGGGTGAATCCCGATCTGGCTGCCGCTCTCGAGCCGTTTGCCCAGCCACTTGGCGTACCCTCGTAGCGGCCGGGGCTCGGCGAGTCCGCGGCTTGCGCAGGCCACGAGAAATCAGCCAGGAGGCTCGGCATGGAGTTGTTTTCGCCCGGTCATTTGATCCCGCTGCTGATCGTTGTTGCCATCCTGTTCTTCGGCTGGAAGCAGTTGCCGGACATGGCACGTTCGGTCGGCCGGTCGTTGCGGATCTTCAAGACCGAGATGAAGGGCATGGGCGAGGACGACGCAGCTAGGGACGCCCGAGCGGACACCCCCCTTGGCGCGGACAAGCCACCCGCGGTCGTTACCGCGCCGACTGCCGCCACACCGCTCGCCGGGCCACCGCCCGCCGCTGCACCGCTCGCCGGGCCACCGCCCGCCGCTGCACCGGTCCCCCCGCCAGGCACCCC
>JBDUCV010000023.1:0-32335 GCA_040003255.1 Actinomycetota bacterium | reverse complement strand
GGCCGGCCGCGGCACCGACATCATGCTCGGCGGCAACCCCGAGTTCGCCGCCGACCTTGCGCTTCGCGAGCGCGACCTGACGCCGGACGGGTCACCCGAGGAATACGAGGCCGCATGGCCCGACGCCCTTGACAAGGCCAAGATCGAGGTCACGCTCGAACACGAAGAGGTCGTCGAGCTCGGTGGGCTCTATGTGTTGGGAACCGAACGGCACGAGTCGCGGCGCATCGACAACCAGCTGCGGGGCCGATCTGGTCGGCAGGGCGACCCGGGCGAGTCGCGCTTCTATCTGTCCCTCGGCGACGACCTCATGGTGCGGTTCAACGGCGAGCGGGTCGCCGGGATCATGAACATGCTGCGGCTGCCCGAGGACGTCCCGATCGAACACAAGATGGTGTCGCGATCGATCCAGTCGGCGCAGACCCAGGTCGAGCAGCAGAACTTCGAGATCCGCAAGAACGTGCTGAAGTACGACGAGGTGCTCAATAAGCAGCGCACGGTTATCTACGCCGAGCGGCGGCAGGTGCTCGACGGTGCGGACCTTTCCGACCAGATCCGGCCCATGATCGACGACGTGGTGCGCGGCTATGTCGAGGGCGCGACGTCGTCTGGCTATGCCGAGGAGTGGGACCTCGAGCAGCTGTGGACGGCGCTGCGCACCTTGTACCCCGTGTCGCTGTCAATCGAGGAAGCGATCGAGCAGGCGGGCGGAGCGAAGTCCGACCTCACCCGTGAGTTCCTGATCGAGGAACTCGTTGCAGACGCGCGCTCGGCCTACGACGCCCGCGAGGAGGACTTAGGCAGCGAAGTCACCCGTGAGCTTGAACGCCGGGTGCTGCTTTCGGTACTCGACCGCAAGTGGCGCGAGCACCTGTACGAGATGGACTACTTGCAGGAGGGCATCGGCCTACGGGCGATGGCGCAGCGCGACCCGTTGGTGGAATACCAGCGCGAGGGTTTCGACATGTTCACTGCGATGATGGATGCCATCAAGGAGGAATCAGTCGGGTTCCTGTTCAATCTCGAGGTGCAGGTCGAGGGGCAGCCGGCCGCCGACGCGCCGACCGAGGGCGACGGCGCACCGGCGCGCGAAGGCGCACCGCAACTTGACACCAGCCTGCTGAGCTCCGCCCAGAAGCAGCACGAGGCATCCGTGCATCCCGCGCCGAACGGAAAGCAGGCTAGCCCGCACATCCGGGCCAAAGGCCTTGACCGCGAGCCGGGCAAGCAGCCGCTGGTTTATACGGCGCCGCTGCTGGGTTCGGAAACGCCGCAGGTGCGCCAGGACGCTGCCGACTCCGACACCCGTGCTACGCCGACGGCGCGTCGACAACAGGCCCGCAGCAATCCCAATCGCGGCAGCCGCGGCAACCGGGGGAGCAGCGCCCGCAAGCACAAGCGCTGAGGCTCGCTACTCGGTCCTGGCTCGTCCGCGAGGCTCGCAGCCCGGGCTTGGCTCGTCGCGCGAGGTGAAATCGTCAGCCGAGTTGCAGGCGGACGCAGCGCCACCGCCCGTCCAGCCCTTCGAAACGCGCAGCGACCGCGCGGTACCGCGTGCCGATCTGCACCACTGCCGCCAGTTCGGCTACGCCGTCGGCTGGTTCGCACACCCGGACCGACCGCACCGTCGCTGGCGAATGCCACGTGCGCGCCCGTCCTGACCTGCCGCTGCGTTCCAGATCTGCGACCAGGCCGCCGTACACACTCGGGCTCAGATGCGGCGTCAGCTGCTGGACGGGTCGGCGGCCGGCCAGCGCTTCGAGCACCCCGACCAGTAATCGGCGGCCGAAGGACTCCGGATCTGGCAACTCGCCGCGGCCGGTGGGCCGAACGGCAAAGGGGTCGCGGGTCTCACTTAGTCGGCGGGTCGAGGGCATGGCGAAGGGCAACGGCCGGTCGTAGGGCCCCACGAGCGAGAGATGCCGCTGCGGTCGCTCGTCGTCCAACGGTGGCTCACGCCGTGGCGCCGGACGTACGGTGACCGAGCGGCGGACCGATGGCTCGGCTAGCGGGCGAGCGAGTCCTGCGGTCATGGCGGTTCCTCCGTGAACGTTTAGGTGCGGGCGACGCGGGTCAGTGCGGTGCGGCGGGCGCTGGCGGGTGGAGTAGCTGTCCCGGCACGATCAGGCCGGGATCGGCGCCGATAACGCTGCGGTTGGTGGCATACCACCGCGGCCAGGCCGCCGCGACGGCCGCGATGGCCGCGTCTGGACCTAGCCGCCGGGCGGCGATCAGCCACAGCGAATCGCCTTTTGCCACCGTGACGTCGGCGTCATGTGCAGCCGACGGTGGGGACGACGCGGGCGGAACGCTCGGCGTGCCAGCGGGCAGAGCGGGCGCACCGGGCCAGCCGACCTCGATGCGCGAAGTGGCCGCGGTGTCGGTAGGCCAGCTCGGACTGGGGAAAGCGACGGTCCCCGCGGATGGTCGAGCAGGCGGCTGTGCCCCAGCTGCGCCGGGTGCGGCCGATCCGACCAACACACCGACACCGGCGGCGCTGGCGACCACCCGTATCAGGACCGCCGGCAGCAGACTGTCGGCCGTGTGATGGGCCACCCGGCCGACGGTGCCTGGCAGCACCGAGGCGAGGATGGCCAGTAGCCCGATGGCCAGCCAGAGCGCCACCAACCACAGGGCCGCTGACGCCAGCTCGGTCGCGGCGGCGTCGGCGCCGGCGCGGCGCACCCAGTCGTGCGGCGCGGCGAGTTGGTCGCGAAGCAGCCACCAGTCGGGCAACAGAGCGACCAGGGCCCATCCATCCGTCACCGCAAGTGCCGCTAACCGGAGGAATCGCACAGCGTTTCACCTTCGTTAACAAAAATTAGCTTACGTTTGCATTTATACGCGTCCGGTGACCTCGGGTCAAGGGAAATGATTGAATGACCGGCACCTAGGGGGAATGCAATGCGGTGGGACGGCCTGTTCGCGGACCTCGAAGCGCAGGCGGCTGCGCTCGACACGGCCGAACGGGCGGCCGAGATAGAGGAGCGTGCCCGCATCGGGGTCGCTCAGTTGCGCCTGGTCGACCGGCTGCGCGCGGCGGTGGATTCGCCAATCAAGCTGGCCTGCACCGGTGGCGTCGTGCTCGATGGGCTGCTGCGCCGGGTGAGTCCGGACTGGCTGCTGCTCGACGAGGGCGCCGGCCGGGAGGCCATCGTGGTTGTCGCGGCGGTCCTGCACGTGAGCGGTCTCGGCCGGTTCAGCGCGGCGGCCTCGCTCGGCGTCGTCGAATCACGCCTCGGCCTGCGGCATGCGCTGCGTGGCGTCGCCCGGGACCGAGTGCCAGTGCGGCTGCACCTGAGCGATGCGAGTGTGCTGTCGGGAACGCTCGACCGGATTGGCTCGGACTTCGTCGAGCTCGCCGCCCACGCTGCGGGCGAGCCTCGGCGCCGTGGCGACGTCCGCGACGTGCTCGTCGTGGCATTGGGAAACGTCGTGGTCGTGCGACGCGATGGCTGAGCGGGTCGACGATCAGCTGACGTCTGCGGCCGGTTCGGCTTCGGCGAACGGGTGCACTTCCACGAACCGCTTGGTTTGGTCGTACATCTTCGCGATGTAGCTCTCGAGCTTGGCCCGCTCAACCCGCCACTGCCCGCGGCCACCGATCTTGATCGCCTCAAGCTCCTGGTTGCGGACCAGTGCATAGGTCTGCGAATCGGAGATATTGAGGATCTCGGCGACGTCGGCCAGGGTCAGGAACCGCTCGTTTCCCATAGCTGACCTCCGATCACCGGCAGCGACGTCCACTGCCGTGGGACGGCGTCCAGTCTGCCAAACGCCCGGCCATGAATTCGCGGTTCTCCACAGTCAGCCGAGGCGGTTGCGGGCGAGCGTGCCGCGTGCTGCACGATGTTGACCGTGGTCGCCACCTCCTCGTCGTCGCGCCCGTCCTCGCTGCCGCCATCCTCGCCGCGCTCGCCCGTACCCCGTCGGGTACGTACCCCGCAATGGCTCGACCTAAGGCTGGTCGCGGGGATTGCGCTGGTATTGGTGTCGGTAGTGATCGGGGCCGAGGTCGTCTCGTCCGCCGACTCCACGCAGACCATGTGGGCGGCAGCGCGTGACCTCGCGCCTGGTTCGGTACTAACCGCGGCCGACCTGACCCCGATCCGGGTTCGGCTGCCGGACGGCGCCGGGCGTTATCTCTCGACCCGCACTGCACTGGCCGGCAAGACGGTCAACCGGCAGCTGTCGGCGGGAGAACTGCTGCCCCGTGCTGCGCTCGGCGCCACGTCTGCGGCGACGACGGTGACCGTGCCGCTCGATGCCGCCGCGGCACCGACGATCGAGCGCGGTCGGCGCATCGAGCTATGGGTGACCACCAAGACATGCAGCGCCGTGCCGATCCTCGACGACGTGACGGTGCAGGACGTCCAGTCCGGCCGCGGCAGCGCATTCGCGTCCGGAGTGACGCAGAGCGTGGTGATCCGGGTACCTGCCGCGCTGGCCCAGCGGGTGATCACCGCACTCGCCCTCGACGGCGCGCGCGTCCGGGCCGGCATCCTGGACGGAGCACCTACCGCGGACGCCAACAGCCGGCTCAGCCCACTCGACGGTTGCGCTGCGAAGAAATGAAGCTGCCGGTTCTGACCGCGGCGGACGGGGCGGCATGGGAAGCCGGCCTCGTCATCGCGCTCGAGCGGGGCGAGCACGGCGTGACGATCGTGCGCCGATGCGTCGACGTGATCGACTTGCTGGCTGTGGCGGCGACCGGGCAGGCGCGTGCCGCGCTGGTCGCGGCCGAGTTGCGCCGCCTGGACGCCGATGCCGTCGATCGCCTCGCCGCCGCCGCAGTTGTCCCGGTCGGCGTTATCCGGCGCGGCGACGCCGACACTGAAGATCGCCTGCGCGCCCTCGGCATCGCGCACATCGTTCCCGATGACGCGCTGCCCGAGATCGTCGCGTCGGTCATCGCCGAGGCGGTGCGCGAGGACGGCACCGGTCGGCGTCCGCCGCGCGCTTTCGGCGACCCCGCCGCCGCCACGTCGATGATCATCCCGCCGGACGTCGACGCGATCGCACCGCAGCCCGGACGGCGCGGTTCGGTGCTCGCCGTGTGGGGGCCGACCGGAGCACCGGGGCGGACCACCGTTGCGGTCACGCTCGCCGACGAGCTGGCGCGGCAGGGGCGCGCGAGCCTGCTGATCGACGCCGACGTCTACGGCGGCGTGGTCGCCGCCGTGCTCGGACTTCTCGACGAGTCGCCGGGACTCGCCGCGGCCTGCCGACAGGCCGCTGCCCACCGCTTCGACGCGGAGGCGCTCGCCGGTCTCTGCTGGCAATTGGGCGCCGAGCTGCGGGTGTTGACCGGCATCCCGCGGGCCGAACGTTGGCCGGAACTGCGCGTGGCCGCGATCGAGTCGGTGCTTGCCGCGGCCCGCGCGCTTGCTGACTTCACCGTGGTCGACTGCGGATTCAATCTCGAGTCCGACGAGGAACTGTCCTACGACACGCTCGCGCCTCGGCGCAACGGTGCCACGCTAGAAATCCTCGACCGCGCCGATGTGATCATCGCCGTCGGTGCGGCCGACCCGATCGGGCTGCAACGCCTCGTCCGGGGTCTTGCCGAGCTGCGCGATGCCGAGGTGGCACCGCCGATCTGGGTGGTGCTGAACAAGCTGCGCAAGGGGCCGGTGCCCGGTGATCCAGCCACCGAGCTGACCAACGCGCTAGACCGGTTCGCCGGTCGGCAGCCAGCCGCGCTACTGCCGAGCGACCCCGCGGCGCTCGACGTGGCACTTGCCATGGGCAAGACATTGGGCGAGGTTCGGCCGGCCAGCCCGCTGCGGCAAGCAATCGCCGAACTCGCCGGTGCGCTGGCCGGGGCGCCGCGCACTCGCCGCCGCCGCCGATGACCTGACCTTCTGCCGCCCGTTTGCCGTGAAAGTAGGCTGAACCAATGAGGGATCGTCTGACTTCGCTCGACGTTTCGTTCTTCTACCTCGAGGGCCGGACGACCCCGATGCACGTCGGCGGCCTGGCGGTGTTCGAGCCGCCAACCGGTGGCGGTGCGCCAAGCTTTGACTACGAGGAGCTGGTCAGTCTGCTCGAGCAGCGGATCGCTTTGGTCCCCCGCTACCGGCAGAAGGTTCGCTTCGTGCCCGGGCACCTGCTCAACCCGGTGTGGGTCGACGACCCCGACTTCGACATCACCTATCACGTACGTCGATCGGCGCTGCCTCGACCGGGATCAGACGAACAGCTGCGCGAGTTTTGTGCGCGGATCCAATCTCGGCCGTTGGATCGGCACCGGCCGCTTTGGGAGATGTATCTCGTCGAGGGGCTCGCCGACGGCCGGGTTGCGATCATCACCAAGACGCACCACGCCATGGTCGACGGGATCAGCGCGATCGACATCGGCCAGGTCATTCTTGATGCCTCACCGATGCCCCGTGAGGTGCCCGATGCCCTGTGGATGCCCGAGCCCGAGCCCAGCAGCGCGCAGCTGGTGCTCGACGCGGTGGGCGACCTCGTCCGTTCACCCGGCGCGGTCGTCGAGACGGTGCGGATGGGTGTGAATGACGTCCGGGCCACCGCAGGCCGGGTGCTCGGCGCGGTCAGCGGCCTGCTCTCGGCAGCGCGAGTCGCCGTGCGTCCGGCGCCGGCCAGTCCGCTGAACCGGGTGATCGGCGAGCAGCGTCGCTACGCGGTCGCGCGCACCGTGCTTGACGATTACAAGCTGGTGCGCAAGCACTACGACACCACCGTCAACGACGTCGTGCTGGCGACCGTCGCTGGCGCGCTGCGCAGCTGGCTGCTATTTCGCGGGGAGTCGGTCACGCCGGCGACCACGGTGCGGGCGATGGTCCCGGTAAGCGTCCGTGGCGACGCCACGGCGGGCGCGCTCGGCAATCGGGTGTCGGCGTACTTTGTCGACCTGCCCGTGGGCGAACCGAGCCCGCTCATGCGCCTGACCCAGGTCGCCTATGCAATGAAAGGGCACAAGGAATCCGGCCAGTCGATCGGCGCCGATGCGCTCGTCGCCCTGTCGGGATTCGCCCCGCCGACTTTGCACGCGCTCGCGGCCCGTGCCGCGAACGGGCTGACCCGCCGGCTGTTTAACCTGGTCGTCAGCAACGTCCCCGGGCCGCAGTTCCCCTTGTACGCCGCCGGCGCGCGGCTGAGGGAGATGTTCCCGATCGTCCCGCTCGCCGAAGGCCAGGCGCTGTCGATCGGGCTCACCTCCTACGACGGCGGGGTGTTCTATGGCCTCAACGCCGACCGCGACGCAATGCCCGACGTCGACGTGCTGGCGACCCTGATCGAGGAGTCGCTGGCTGAGCTTGTCGCTGCCGCCGGTGAGGCCGGGCAGCGGCGGGCAGCAACCATGGCGGTTTTCGCCGAGCCGTCGAGCGGCCGCAAACGCGCCAGCCGGCCGGGGGCGCGACCACGGCGATCGGCGAAGCCATCGCCGTGAGGTCCGAACCGCCCGTGCGCGGCCTGCCGTCTGCCCGCCGAGCCGTCGAACGGACCGCCGCGGTGCCCCGCCGCGCGATCGTTCTCGGCGCCGGCGGTGTGCTCGGATTTGCCTGGATGGTGGGCGCGCTGTCGACGCTCGAAGTCGAGGCCGAGCTCGACGCCCGCGAGGTCGACCTGCTGATCGGTACGTCGGCCGGATCGGTCGCTGCCTCTCTGCTCGCCTGCGGGGTGTCGGTCAGCGAGATTCGCCGGCAGCACCAGGGCGTGCCAGCCCCCGACGACCCGCCGATCGGGTTCACCTACCCGGCGCGGACGAGGGCCCTGCCACCACGGCCTCGGATCGGCCTCGGCTCGCCGCGGCTGCTGCTGGACGCCATCCGCCACCCTGGCCGGACCTCGCCGATGGTGACGCTGTCCGGGGTGCTGCCCACCGGGCGCGGCACATTGGCCCCGGTGCGAGAGATGATCACCGGGCTAGCCGCCTCCGCCGGATTCGCACACCGGTGGCCGGACCGGCCCCGTCCGTGGATCGTCGCCACCGACTACCACGCCGGGCGCCGCGTGGTGTTCGGCCGCGACGATGTCGGGCCGTTCGGCGCGTCCGACGTCGCACTGCCTGACGCGGTCGTCGCGTCCTGCTCGATCCCCGCGTGGTATCCGCCGTTGACGATCGGCACCCGCCCATACATCGACGGCGGCACCGTCTCGAGCGCATCAGTGGACCTGCTGCGGGGCGAGTTGATGGACGAGGTTTACGTGCTCGCGCCCATGGCGTCGGTGGAAATCGACCGGCCACGCTCGCCGACGAGCCGACTCGAACGGGCGATCCGGCGCTTGGTGACGCGGGGCATCATGGCCGACGTCGAGGTGTTGCGGAGCGAAGGCGTGCGGGTCGTGCTGGTGACTCCCGGCCCGGAAGACCTGGCCGTCATCGGGTCGAACCTGATGAACCCGAGGCGCCGCGGCCAGGTGTTGCAGACCGCCATGCGCAGTGCGGCCGGACAGCTACGAAGGCAACTCGCCCCGCAGCGGCCGGCCGCCGGCTCGCGATCAGGAGGGTCGCTGGCATGAGGATCTATCTGCCGGCCACCACGGCCATCCTCCAGCGCCTCGTCGACGACGGCGAGATCGGTCGTTCGCCGCTGACCGCATTCGCGGTTACGCCCGCGTTGCGCGAGTGGTACTCCGACGACGATGTCGAGGCGCTCGAGTTCGCTGCCTTGCTCGAAGCCGCCCGAGCGTCGTTGCGGCTCGTCGACGCCGACCCCGCCGCGCGCCGTCGACGTGTCGTCATCGCCGCTGATGTCGCCGATGCCGAGGTAACCATGCGAGATGACCTCGATCGGGGCGTTGTCGTGCTCACCGCGCCGGTGCGCCTGTCGGCGGTCGCTTCTGCGCACATCGACGACCCCGACGCCGAGCCGGCGATCGCCGCGGCGGCCGCCGCCTCGCTGGAGGCCGACCTCGGCCACGTCGCATCTCAAGAGGCAGTTGACGACGCCGAGGGCTTCGAGTTGTCGTGGTACGCCAGCCAGGAGATCCCGGTGCTGCTCGACCTCCTCTGACCATGGGCGGCGCAGTGCGGGCCAGGGTGCAACGATCGTCCTGGTTGCCACGCCGACGCCTGGCCGTCCGCTGCCGCAATCTCGTCGCACGAATCTGGAGGCCCGCACATGGACGCCATCACCACCCCGCCCGCACCCGCCAACGAGCCGGTGCGCAGCTACGCCCCGGGCAGCGCGGAACGCGACTCGTTGCTGGCCAAGGTCAACGACCTGGCGTCGACTGCCATCGATCTGCCGGCCACGATCGGCGGGCGGGAGCGGATGGCCTCGGGGGAGCCGTTCGAGGTCGTCGCACCGCACCAGCACGCCACCGTGCTCGGTCGTTCGGCCCAGGCGGATCCGGCCGACGTCGCGGCCGCTATCGACGCAGCTCTCGTTGCAGCGCCGGCCTGGCGGGAGCTGCCCTTTGACGAGCGCGCGGCAGTCTTCCTACGCGCGGCGGATCTACTCTCGACGACGTGGCGCGACACGTTGAACGCTGCGACGATGCTCGGTCAGTCGAAGACCGTGCAGCAGGCCGAGATTGACGCGGCCTGCGAGCTCATCGACTTCCTTCGGTTCAATGTGGCGTTCGCCCGGCAGATCCTGGAAAACCAGCCGGTTAGCTCAGCACTGACCTGGAACCGCGCGGACTATCGTCCGCTCGAAGGATTCGTCCTCGCGATCACCCCCTTCAATTTCACCGCAATCGCTGGCAACCTGCCGTCAGCGCCGGCGCTGCTAGGCAATGTGGTCGTGTGGAAACCGTCGCCCACGCAGCAGTTGTCCGCCCACTGGACGATGCGGTTGCTCGACGCCGCAGGCCTGCCTCCGGGCGTCATCAACATGGTGACCGGCGACGGGCATGCCGTCAGTCAGGTGGCGCTGGGACATCGAGCTTTGGCCGGTATCCACTTCACCGGCTCAACTCCGACGTTCCAGCATCTGTGGCGCACCGTCGGCGATGCGATCGACTCCTATGCGTGCTATCCGCGCTTGGTCGGCGAAACCGGTGGCAAGGACTTCGTCGTCGTTCACCCGTCGGCGGAGCCCGATGCCGTGGTGACCGGGCTAGTGCGTGGGGCGTTCGAGTACCAAGGCCAGAAGTGCTCGGCGGCCTCACGCGCCTACCTGCCGCGCTCGCTGTGGGACGCCGGCCTACGCGATCAGTTGATCGCGGTGACCGAGTCGCTCAGCTACGGCGACGTTGCCGACCTCGACAACTTCGGCGGCGCCGTGATCGACCGGCGTGCCTACGACCGGCTCAGTGCAGTGATCGACCAGCTGCATGCGGAGCCGAGCGCCACTGTGCTGGCCGGCGGGAAGGCCGACGACAGCGAGGGGTACTTCGTCCGTCCGACGGTCGTCGAGTCGACCGATCCGAGCCACGAGATCTTCGTCCGGGAATATTTCGGTCCGCTGTTGGCGGTGCACGTCTACGAAGACCGCGCCTGGCAGCAGACGCTCGAGCAGCTTGAGTCGGTGTCGCCGTACGCGCTCACCGGAGCGATCTTCGCCAAGGACCGGGCCGTGATCGAGCAGGCGTCGCGCACCCTGCGCTTTGCGGCGGGCAACTTCTACGTTAACGACAAACCGACCGGCGCCGTCGTGGGCCAGCAGCCGTTCGGAGGCGCGCGCGCCTCGGGCACGAACGACAAGGCGGGTTCGATCTGGAACTTGCTCCGGTGGGTGTCGCCGCGTGCGATCAAGGAGACGTTCGTCGCGCCGACGGACCACCGGTACCCGCATATGGGGTGAATCCATTGGCGGGCGGCGGGGTAGCCGGTCATGGCAGGGCGATCTGGATCGGCAGCACACCCGACCTGTCAGAGAGCGGCGAGAGTTGCCCGTGGTCGACGATCAAAACTCCCCGGCCAGGAGGTGCGATGGCACGGGTCCGCGGCAAGCGCACCCCGAACAAGTCGCCATCGCCGGCGCTCGGCGCGAGCAGCACCCCGGTGTGACTGCGGCGGATCTCGGCAGCGATGCCTCGATATGTCAGCGCAAGATCGTCGCTACGTCCCGCCGCCACCGCGACCAACCCCGCCGGCGCGGCCTTGGCCAGTGCGGCCAGGGCGTCGCCGGCGGCAGTGTCGAGAAAGGCTTCACTGTCGTCGATCAAGAGCAGCAGCGGGCGATCCCGGGGTGGCACGACAAGATCGGTGGCGTCGTCCGGACTGATCAGCGCGATGCCGCGCGGCCCGCACTGCCCGCAGAGCGGGGACCTGCGAGGCGCGGCCACCACCAAGTCATGTTCTGCAGCTATCGCTTGCCGCAGGATCAGGGTGAGGACCGTGCTCCGCCCCGACTTGGGCGGGCCGGCTACGAGCCAGCGGGCATCGCCGGCCGACAGATCGACCGCGATGGGCTGCGCCTCATCGCCGCCGATTCCGAGCAGCGTCCCCCGAGTCCGCTCGAGCGACGAGGTGGAAAGTGTCGCAAGCCGCACCTGCGCGGGAAGTGGCCTGATCCTCACGCCGCCCGCTGCGTCAGCGTCGACGCTCGCTGATCCGGACGTAGAAGCGATCTGGGCGAGGGCAGCGGCCTGACCCGCATGACCGGGATCCGCCCCGACGAAACCGAACTGCACCTCCGCGCCATCTGCCACCCGAACGGCTCGACCGGGCGGCATCCGATCCGGTATGAGCCGGGCCGGGATCCCGGCCAGTGCGTAGTCCGACGGATCGGCGAGTCGCAAGACGTACTTGCAGGCGACATTGCCCGCCAGGCGCGGTGCGAGCGCGGCCCGGTCGCCGGAGACCACGACGGTCAGCCTGGCCGATGCGGCATCGCGCAGCAGGGTCAGCAGCACCTCCACCGATTGCCCGGTGTCGTAGTCGTCCGACGCTGCTAGCAGCGCTTCCCAGCCGTCGACCAGCAGTAGCAGCCGGGGCATCTTCTCGTCCGGCGCAGCTGCCAGCCTCGACTGGCGACGGCCCACCTCAGCAGCGAGTCGTCGAAGCAGCCGGTCGACGGTGGCCATGTCGGCTCGCGCCAGCGTTGCCCGGCAGTGCTGTAGGTCGCCCAGTGCCCGTAAACCTCCGCCCGCGCAGTCGACCACGTACAGATGCATGGCCGCCGGTCCGTGGGCTTGAGCGGCGCGGGCAGCGATTGTGCGCAAAGCGGTGGTGCGACCTGATCGCGGACCACCGACGATCAGCACCGAACCCCCTGCCTGCAGGTCAACCGTGAGTGGCTGCTGACTCTGCATGTCCGGCTGATCGACCAGGCCGACGTCGATTGCGGCGTCGCCGGTAGGGACAGGGTGGCGGAGCGGCAGGACGTCGGTGAGGGCGGGCAGCCACGGACGCCGAGGAGGCGGGACGCTCGCCCGATGGGCCGCTTCGCGCACCGCGTCGACCATGACCAGCAGATCCGTCTTGCCTGCGGACAATTCGCTGTCGATCACCCGAGGCCGTGCCCACTCGTCGAGGGCGACGACTTCGACCTGAGCGACGCCGATTGGCGCCGCGCCGCCAACCCGGCCCGTCTGCATCTCTTGCAGCGACGACCCGGTGCGGACGAACGCCCGCCCGGGCTGTGCTTTTTCGATGCGGGCGGCCTGATCGCTGCCGATCACGTCGGAGGATTCACCGGGATCGGTCACGCGCAGCGCGATGCGCAGTGCGGTGTTAGCCCGGATCTCGGGCGAAATGGCCCCCCCGGGACGCTGTGTGGCAAGGACCAGGTGGATGCCCAGGGAACGCCCGCGTTGGGCGATGCCCACGAGTCCGGTCACAAAGTCGGGCAGCTCCTGGGCGAGCGCCGCGAACTCGTCGACGACGATGACGAGCCTGGTTACCGGCTGCTCGCCTGCACGGTTCGTCCTGCGGAATGCGTTTAGGTCTGCGGCACCGACCCGCGCGAACAATTCCTCGCGACGACGTAACTCGGCCTCGAGTGAGTGCAGCGCCCGGCGGGTCAGGTATGGATCCAGGTCGGTGACCAGTCCCACGGTGTGCGGTAGGTCGGCGCAGTCGGCGAAGGCAGCGCCGCCCTTGTAGTCGATTAGGACGAATGACACCGCGTTCGGCGAGTTGGTCAGCGCCAGGCCCATGACTAGCGACTGCAGTAGCTCCGACTTGCCCGCACCGGTGGTGCCAGCGATAAGCGCGTGCGGACCATCGGCAACGAGGTCCACGATGATCGGGCCGTCGGCCGACATGCCGACCGGCGTTCGCAGGCCCTCGCCGGTCTGCCACCGGGCCAGGATCGCGAGTGGATCCATCTCCGCTGGCTGGAAAAACTCGGCTAACCGGCAGGTGTCCGGAATCGTCGACGCGCAGTCGGCCCCGTCGTCCACAAGGGGTGCCAGCGCGCGGGCGACGCGTTCGGCCCACCGGGCGCAGACCCGATCCTGGATGACCTCGGGTGCCTCGTCACCACCGGCCGTGCGCAACGTCAGTCGACTGCCGGTTTCGCCACATACCCTGGCTACTGAGGCGCATGCCGTCGGCAGGCGGCGCTGCTCCTCGTCCAGGCAAACCGCGGTGACGCCGACGGCGGGACCGGTGGAGAGCAGACGTGCCAGCCCGGGCAGCTCGGCCAGCGCACCCGACCGGTCGAGGACCAGGATGAGCCAGCGTCCGGCCCACACCTGATCAGCCCGCCCGACCTCGGTACGGCGCCCGTCCACCAGTTCCAGCAGCCTTGCCACCATCCCCTGCCGTTCCTCGGGCGTGATCGCGACGCGTGAGCCGAGGTGCGGAAGCCAACGGGTCCACGTCCAGGCCGGGGCGGCGCCGTCCGACAGCAGTAGAGCCAAGTCGAGATCTGCGGGAGAGTGCAGCGTTGCAAGCTGCCCGATCACCCAACGGGCGGTCCCGAGCGCGATGCCGTGGGGGCCGGCGATCCCCAACGGGCCGACCCGAAGATCCACGCAGACGGGCACATGATGGACGGTGCCCGCCGAAGCGAGCTCGGTTCCGGCACGCAGCTGCAGGCGCGATGCCGCGTCGCCGAATCCAACCCTCACCTGCAAGGAGTCCTGATCGGCGCGGCGGCGCTCCCACAGCCGGCAATCGGGGGTGCTCGCCGTCCGCAGCACCGCCGCGGGATCGGGGTACTCGCGCCGACGTAGCCGGGTCTCCTCCGCGAGCAGCGCTACACGTTCGGCGGCGGCGCTAGAGGAACGGGCGCGAAAGCTTGTCGCCTCGAGTCGCCGGCTGCGCCGCCAATGAAGTCGGTCGCCTGCGGCGCTACCGAGCGCCGCGAGGGGGGACAGGAGCATGAAGGCCAGGAACTGCATGTTGTGCATGCCGAGCGCGAGCCAAGCGCCGGCAATCGCCGGAAGGAGCGCCGCCATCCACTGGATGCGTTGCGGGCGACCCGACGCTGGCCCGACCGGCAGCTCGAGCTCGCCGATGAAGGGTTTCGAGTCCAGCCGCGGGGGCCGGTTAACACCGCGAACCCCGCCGGGACCGGCACGCACCGCCGCAGCCGGTTCGTCCGCGACCGTGACACTGATGAGAGAGTCGCCAAGGCGAAGCAGCTGGCCGGGTAACACGTCCGAGCCGTCCGGATCAATGTCACTGCCATCGAGTGTGACACCGTGGGTCGACCCGAGGTCCCGCGCGCTGATGCCTGCTGATGTGACCGTGATCGACAGGTGCTGGCGCGACACGTCGGGATCGGTCAATTCGACGTCGCAGCCCCGGGCGCGGCCGATGGTCGTCACTCCACGTGGCAACGCGACAACCAACCCGGCATCCGGACCGCCGACCACGTGCAAGCGCAGCACCGCGCCGGCCTCGAGATCTCGTTGCCCGCTGGGCCCGAGCTGCACGATGTCGCCGCGGAGAAGGCCCGGACCACCGATGACCGTGGAGGGCGGCAGGGGGCGGGTCCCGTTCCACAGTTGCCGTGCCGGGGTTCCGAGGTGCTGCCCGAGCTGCGGCGCCACGTCATCGAGGCTCGAGCCATCTGGCGCGACGATCAGCACATCCTGGCCGCAACCGCCGTCGTCTCGAACTGTCAGGGCCACCCGCATGCCAGGCAGTGTGGTGACCTGCGGTTCGCCATGCAGCTGCCCGGACCGAGCTGTGGACGAGGACTGAAGTATCCACAGATCGACTGAGAGGTCTCGGCGCAGCTCCGAGCTACGTAGCGTCCGGACGCGGTATCCACGGCTAGCTGGGACATCACCTGGCGGCCCGAACGAAGGGAAGCCCTGATGACCGCACTCAAGGTCACACCGAGCCAATTGCAGGCGCTGAGCGGCGGCGTCTCGCGTACCTCGGCCGACGTCCGCGCTTCACACCAGACTCTGAAGGGCCAGCTCGCACCGCTGTTCGGCGCCGAGTGGTCCGGCGCAGCGGCGGCGCAGTTCACCAACCTCTACGACCAGTTCGACCAACACGCCAAGGGGTTATCTGATGCCCTCGACGGTATCGGCCAGTTGCTGAATCGAGCCGGGGTCAGCTACGCCGACGTCGAACAGCAGATCGCGGCCACCTTCCGCTGACCGCGGCCAAGATCGAGGGATGGCCGTCGGGGCGTACTAGCGTCGCCAGACGGTGAACAGGTGGAGCGGGCAGCGGGCTGCGGACAACGACGTGCTGGCACAGGTTCGGCACGGTCTCGAGGCATGGCTCGGGAGCGATCCGGCAACGGCCGTGGTCTCGTTTGTCGGCGTCGATTGGATCGAAATCCTTCGCTTCGATAGGTCCGACGGGTCGAGCAACTACGTCACGCTTGGCATGTCCCGCCGACCGATGACGTCGGCGTCCGAGACGGTGGTGACGTCGGCCGGGCCGCGGGCCGAGCTGCTGCTGAGGACGCGCGAACGCGCCGATGACGTCCGTCGGCAGCTCGCCGTCCTCGCTGCGGCACCCGCAGTGGAGGGGACGGTGTTCACGCCGGACTCGACCGTCGATCTGGGGGTGCCGCTCGCGGTCGGCTCGCGATGCACGGGCGGCCTACTCGCTCGCGTATCGGCGCCCGACATCGCATCGACCGCTGGTGTCGTCTCGGTGTTGCAGCTCTTGCCGGCGACCTCCACCGAGTTGGCGTGGTGCCGGGTGCACGGGGCGGTGGCTCTTCGAGCACTGTGGGCCGATCAACACGCCGAATTGGATGACCTGATGCGATCAGCCGTCCGGTTGGGCTGAGGCAAGCCGACGCACCGGCCGCCGCTCGCGCACGGTCGCTGATAGGCGCTCCCACCAGACCTCGAGCGGCACGAAGGACGCGATGGCAACGCAATGTGGCAGGAAGATGATCGTCACACCCGAGAACACGACAAGGTGGAACACCCACATGCCAATGGCGATGAGCGTTCGACCGCGGTCGGATCGGGCCAACAACACGAGCGGCGACGCGAGCTCGAGGCCGATCATGGCGAATTGCATAGGCACCAGCAGCTGCGGCTTGTCGATCAGCCAGGTCGAGAACGGGGTGTTCCGTCGCAGCAAGGCGAGCTCGAGCGTCGACCCTGTCGGCCAGTTCCATCCCCCGAACCGGATCTTCGCCAAGGCGGCGAGAAAGTAGGTGAGCACGACCGACACCTGCACGCACCGCAGCGCCCACCCCGCTGCTGCGGACGGCGTACGGTCGCGCACGGCGGCCCGACCCACGGTGGGCAGCACGGCGAGCGCAACAAGGAATGCGAAGCGGTCATGGTCGACCTTGCCGTAGGACATCGCGATAAGCATCCAGGCGAGGTAGAGCAGTCCAGCCGCGGTTCCGGTTGCACGCACCGATCGCCCGAGCGCCGCCGACACGACCGCGGCGACTGCGGATGCGATCACCGCAACCTCAACCACCGCGACCAGCGTGGACGTGGGATCTGGCAGCCGCAGCACGCGCGCGACCCGCAGCGGCTCATAGAGGGTGCCCCCCAACCGCGCGTGTGACTGGACCCAGGAGCCACTCAAAGCGACATCGACCGGGATGTAGGCGTACACCAGCATCCGGAGTGCCGCGACTCGTCCGAGTGGGACCGTCGGAAACCACCAGCGGGTCATGGCGGCACCGCAGTGGCACGGATGACCGCGTAACTCGCCGGACCGGACCGTCCGCCATGCAAGGGGTGGCTGAGCCACCCGAGTTCCAACGACCGAGCCCGATCGGGGAGATGTTTGGTGTAGAGCGGCACCAGGCCGGCAAGCGCAGCTGGACTGCGAATGAGTTCCGCTAGCCGTCCTTCCAGTTCGGCCCGACGTGGAGCGCCGGCGGTGTCGGTGACGTCGAGCACCCTCCCCGAACTCAGTACCACCCGGACGCGCAACTCCCGCACGACTCCGTCTGGGTCCCCGCGCGTGGAGTACATCCGGAACGGGCCGAATGGGAAGTCGTCGTCGGTGCCCCACAGGGTCCCAGCGAGGATAAGGGTCAGTCCGACGAGGACGGCAACCACGCGCGCCATCCGACCACCTGCCGAGAGCCGATCGGCCCGGTTGCCATTGAGAACAGGCTCGGGGGCGGCCGCGCTGGCAGATGGAGTCATCCGCTGCTCGACACCGCGGTGCCAGGTCGCGCGGTGAGCAGCTCGGAGACAGTGGCGAAGCGCAGGCCGCGCGCCCGCAGCCGGTCGATCAGCCCGGGCAACGCCTGGGCGACGACGTCGTTGTCGAGAGTTC
This sequence comes from Actinomycetota bacterium, assembly GCA_040003255.1. Lineage (GTDB taxonomy): Bacteria > Actinomycetota > Actinomycetes > Mycobacteriales > Jatrophihabitantaceae > JBDUCV01. Next base: position 14,793 of record JBDUCV010000023.1, on the reverse strand, counting down.
CGCCGTCGTGGCCGAGGATGATCGAGCCGGGCCCTGCGGCGGCTGCGAGCCGGTCGACGTTCGACCCGGCGGTTGATCGCACATCGAATTTCAGATCCCAGAGCACGATCGGATACTGCATGCCCGCGGCGACCATCGCTGATGCGCCGGAGAAGCGTCCGTACGGCGGCCGGAAGACCGTTGGCGCCCGACCGGTCGCAATCCGGATCTGCTCGGCGGCGTGTGCAAGCTGCGCAGTAGCCTCGGCGGCGCGCGCGAGGGAGAGATCCGGATGCGTCGCCGTGTGGTTGCCGATCTCGTGCCGCTGGGCGACGCGGCGGGCCAGCTCGGGAAGAGCCGAGGCATGCGAGCCGATCATGAAAAAGGTCGCGACGACCCGGGCGCGCTCCAGAATGTCCAGCACTCGTGGTGTGAAGCGCTCCGACGGGCCGTCGTCGAAAGTCAACGCCACCATGGGCACGTCGGTGTCGACGCGATAGGTGAGCGACGTGCCGCGCAGGCCGGCTGGGCGGGCCGGGCCCACCGCAAGGCCCGACATTGCGACGTCGGTGTGCACCCGATATTCCTCGGCGGCCGCTGATCCGGCGGCGCCCGCCAGCACGCCCGCGCCCGCCAGCGCGCCGCCGGTCAGCAGACTGGAGCGGCGGAGGAAGGCGCGACGGTTCACAGCGGGATCCTAAGTCGCGCGCACGGTGGTGGTGCGGCGGATCTCGGGGTCAGGCAACTCCAACCGCCAAGCAGCTCAGCCAGGCGGGCAGCTCCAGCCGCCGAGGCAGCTCAGCCAGGTAGGCAGTCCCAGCCCGCGAGGGCCTCGCGTAGCCCGTCGACGAGAGGCAGCGCGTCCAGATCGGCGAGCGTTACCCAGCGGGCGGCCAAGGCGTCGTCGCCCGCCTGCAGTGTCCCGCCCGTCGGCTCGCACACGAAGTCGTCGATGTCGTAGATGACCCCACCCGGGCCGTCGCGGGCGACCCGACCGGCGAAGCCGACAGCGCGAACGGTCAGCCCGGTTTCCTCGGCGACCTCCCGGACGCACGCGGCGTCGGCTGGCTCCCCGATGAGGCAGCGGCCACCTGGGACTGACCACAACCCCTGCGATGGCGGTTGCGCGCGGCGCACCACCAACAGCCGCCGTGCTTCGTCGAGCACGATGCCTCCAGCGCACGCTACGTGCTCGCTGGTCATCTCGTCAGTGTGGCAAATATGCGGCGCGGCTGGCCCAAGTGGCGCAGACTCTGCGGTAGTAATACGTCGACCTATGTGGAGACACGCGGGCGAAACCCAAACGGGAGATGACGTGGATTTCAAGAAGTTGACGATCGTCATCTGCGTCGCGTTCGTGATTTTCTTTATCGTGACCTCGCCGGACAACGCCGCCAACGTCACGCACGGCCTGTGGAGTGTGACGGTCGACGTCGCGCACAGCATCGGGCGGTTCCTGTCGCAGCTCGGGGGTAACGGCTAGGGTGGCCAACCTTCGGCGCTACCTCCTCTCGAGCGAGCGGACGATCTTCGTCGTTCGCCGGCACGGCGCGGCGCTAGCGGTAGCAGCGGCCAAACTCGCGCTGTTCTGGACGGTCGGGCTTTTCGCACTGTGGGTGTTCAACGGCGTCGAGCTGCTGCGGACAATCGCACTGGTGTTCCTGTTGATCACCGTGGGCTGGTTCGCCTGGATGGTTGGCGACTGGTCCTTGGAGCGGTTCGTGGTCACCGACCGGCGGGTGCTGTTGATCTCCGGCATCCTCACCCGGCGGGTGGCGATCATGCCGCTGATCAAGGTTACCGATCTCACCTACGAGCAGTCGCTGTTCGGGCGAGCGTTCGATTACGGCGCGTTCGTAATCGAGTCGGCCGGACAGCGCCAGGCGTTGAGCCGCGTCGATTTTCTGCCTCAACCGAACCTGCGCTACCAACAGGTGTCGGCGCTACTCTTCGGCAACCGGGTAGACATCGACCCCGATGATCTGCCGGACATGCGCCACACCGAGCCGGTGCCCGTGGTGCGCCGCAGGCGCTGAGCCGGGTCGTGCGAAGCTCGGACTTGTGATCGACTTGCACACCCACTCAACGGCGTCCGACGGTACTGACCGACCGGCCGAGCTCATCGCCAAGGCGCACGCCGTCGGCGTCGACGTGCTAGCCATCACCGATCACGACACAACCGCCGGCTGGGCCGAGGCAACGTCGGCACTGCCACCGGGGATGACGCTCGTGCCCGGTACCGAGCTGTCCTGCGTATACACCGGGGACGCCCGGCCGATCAGCCTGCACCTACTGGGCTACCTGTTCGATCCAAACCACCCCGGGCTGCGAGCGGAGCGAAGTCGGCTGCGCGCGAGCCGGCTCGGCCGAGGCCGAGCGATCGTCGACAACCTCATCCGCGACGGCGTGCCGGTGACCTGGTCAAGGGTGTCGGAGCTAGCGAATGGCGGCCCGGTCGGCCGTCCGCACATCGGCCGGACGCTGGTCGAGAATGGCGTTGTCGACACTATCGACGAGGCCTTCGCCGAACTGCTCAACGCGACGTCGAAGTACTACGTGGCCAAGAGCGATACCGACGTGTTCCAGGCGATCGCCCTGCTACGCGCCGCAGGCGGACTGCCAGTGTTTGCGCATCCGCTGGCGCGCCGCCGCGGAAGGGTCGTCGGCGACGAGGCGATCGCTGCCCTGGCTGATGCCGGGCTTGTCGGGATCGAGGTCGACCACCCTGACCACGCGGCGGAGGACCGCGCACACCTGCGCGGGCTGGCAGCCGAACTCGGGCTGGTTGGCACCGGTTCGTCGGACTACCACGGGGCGAACAAGGCCACCCCGCTCGCCGCTTGCACCACCGACCCGGCCGCGTACCAGGCCCTGATCGCGGGGAACACCGCCCGTGCGCCGATCGTCCAAGAGGCGTGATGACTTTCCCAGGGATTACCGTGTCGGCATGACTCGACTTCCGCTCGCGGGAAAGACCGTGCTGGTCGCACTGGCACTGCTCGCAGGTGGGTTGGCGCTCGCCCCGGCGGCATCCGCCGACACAGTGGACGATGCTATTCAGGCGCTGAAGTCCGGGCCGCTCTACGTCGACTCCTCCGCCCAGGGCAAGGTCAACAACCGCTCATCGGTCGAGCGGGCGTTGGGGTCGTCGGTCAAGGTCGCGGTCTTCCCGAGCAATGTGAACGGCGATGACGCACTGCGTCGGCTGCAATCAGCGCTGAGCCGAAACAACACGCTGGCGGTGATCGTCGGAACGAAGCGCACCGCTCGGTCGGGCGTGTACTGCAGCGGCTTTGCGCAGACCCAGTTGGAGAAGGCGTTCGCCGATACCAAGTCGCAGCTCAACAGCAACGGCGGAGACTTGACGGCCACCCTGCAGGGGTTCGCCAGCAACCTACAGGGCGGACCGACCTGCGCTTCGGGAAACGGTAGTGCAGGCGACTCCGGGTCGAAGAGTTCCGGCGGCAGCGTGTGGCCGTGGTTGGCCGGCCTCGGCGTGCTCGGTGCGGGGGGAATCGGCGGCCTGTCGTTCTACCGCAAGCGCAAGAAGAAGCGGGAACTCGAGGCTGCCCGGGCGAAGGTCATGCCGTACTACGACCGGCTCGCCAACGAGGTGAACACGGTCGACACGAAGGACAACGCGACCGCGCGTCAGGCGATGGCCGATGCATCCGAGCGGTTCACCTCCGCCGGGTCACAACTCGCGGACGCCGACAGCGTGGAGAAATTCGGGCAGGCCCGGCGCACCGTCCTAGAGGGCCTCTACGCCGCGCAGACCGCGCGCAAAGCGCTCGGCCTGGATCCGGGATCGGAACTGCCGCCCATCGACGAGCCGCACGGTGATCAGCTCACCGAAGCCAAGCAGATCGAGGTGCAGGGCAATCGTTACCAGGGGTACCCCGACTACACCCCGGGCGCCCCGTACCACTACGGCGGAGGGCGCGGGGTTCCCGGCGGTTGGTACTCAACTCCGTTCTGGGAAACGTTGCTGATCGGCAGTGTGCTCAGCGGCGGATTCGGTGGCTGGGGCGGCGGCGGCGGCTACGGCGCGGGATACGACTCGGGCTACCAGTCCGGCCGGGAGGCCGGCGAGGATTCCGGCGGACAAGGCGGCGACTGGGGCGGTAGTGGTGGTGGCACCGACTGGGGCGGCGGCGGCGACTGGGGCGGCGGCGGCGGCGGCGGCGACTGGGGCGGCGGCGGTGGTGGTGACGGAGGCTGGTAGGGCCGGTAGTGGTTGAGCCGCCGACGATGCGGCCCGAGCAGTTGACGCTCGGTTCCATGCCGCGCCGGCTCTTCCTCTGCACGCCGTCGCGGCTCGCCTCGTTCGATTGCCCACGGCGCTACCGGATGACCTATCTGGACCGGCCCAGCCCGTCGCGTGGCGCCCCGTGGGCGCACAACACGCTCGGCGCCGTCGTACATCTGGCGTTGCACCGCTGGTGGCAGCTCGCCCGCCGGGACCGCACTACGGCGAACGGCGGCCTGCTGGTCGATCGCAACTGGCAGCACGACGGCTTTCTCGACCGGGACCAATCCGCGAGCTGGCGCGCTCGTGCCCGGCGCTGGGTCGAGGACTACCTCGCGGCGGACGTCGAGTCGAGTACCGAACCGGTGGGCGTCGAGCGCACCGTCGCGACCACGACGCAGACCCTGGCGTTCAACGGACGGGTCGACCGGATCGACGACCGGGACGGCGAGCTGGTAATCGTCGATTACAAGACTGGGCGCACTGCGCCCGGGTTGGATGACGTCCGTGGCTCACAGCCGCTGGCGCTCTATGCGCTTGCGGCTGGCCGTACTTTGCGCCGCGAGTGCCGGCGGGTCGAGCTGCACCACCTGCCGACTGCGACCATCGCGTCCTACGAACACAGCGACGAGTCACTCGCCCGCCATGTCACCCGCGCCGAATCCACCGCGGCTGACATCGTGGCGGCCACCGATACCCTGGCTGCGGGCGCCGCCCGCGACGAGGTGTTCCCGCCGGCGCCCGGGCCGGGCTGCCGCTGGTGTGACTTTCGCCGGCATTGCCCCGAGGGCCGCGCTGCCGCGCCCGACGTCGAGTCCTGGGCCGGATTGGCGACCGTGGACGAGCGCGGGTGACGAAGGCCGGACGTCCGGCCGTCAGCGAACCCGGACCAGACCGACCTGGGTGATCGTGAACCCGATGGTCTCGTCGACCATGTTGGCCGTCGCGCATCCCATTTCGCCCGACGCGAACACGAACACCGGGTAGTCACCCGCGCGGTCGGGCGTGAATCGTGCGGCGAGCGATGTCGGCCCCGCCGTCTGCGCGGCGTCGACCTGGTTCGCCTGGCGCAGGATCGCCGTCGGGGGCAGCTGCGCGTCGTCGTCGATCTCGTCGGTGCTACCGGGCAGGCCGACGACCAGTTCGTGCGACGTCGGCCCCAAGGGTGACGCACCGAAATCAACGATGGCCGACACCGCGTGACCCGCGTGCGCAGTGGCGAGGACGAACGGGTCGAGGGGCGAGGCAACCGCCTGTGACCCGGCGAGCAGCCCGCAGCCGACGACCGCGCCGGCAAGCACGACGCCGAGCCGTCGGGGCGCGGGTGCCGAGCGCACCGTCATCCCGCCATCAGACGCCGACTTGGCGATGCGCGCAACTATCCGGCCAGCTCCCGTTCCTGCGCGGCGCGGTAGTGCGGACCCTCGCGCCAACGCCGCGGCAGCACCGAGCTCGCCCGGCGAAGCGCATGCAGCGACGCGGTGGTGGTGAGCGCGCTGCCCGGCAGCGGCGGAAGCCGGTACATCCGGCGCGCCCAACCGGGCAGTAGTCCGATCGCCAACGACGATATGGCCGACCAGCCGACCCGGGCGGGCAGATACCACGGCCGCGGAACGGGCATCGGCGGGACGACGATGTGCCGCGCTGCGTCGAACGCTTCGCGGGTGAGCGCCAATGACGGCCGGATCCGGCCGAAGTAATTCTCGAGTTCGCTGACGCGACGTGGGACGAGTTCGTCGGGCACGCCGACGAGGGTCGCCGACCGGATCTGTTCGCGCACATAGCGGTCGGCGTCACCTGGTCCGAGCGCCACTCCCGAGCGCTGGGCAGTGAGCAGGAACGAGTCCACCTCGCAGGCATGCACCCAGGCCAGCTGGTCGGGGTCGTCGATGCCCAGTCGTGCATGGACAGCGCGCACATGTGCGGCGGCCGCGTCGACGTCGGCAGTGGTGCCGAAGGTGAGGGTTGCGACGAACTCAGCGGTGCGAATCAGCCGGGCCCACGGATCGTCTTGGTAACTCGAGCGCTCGTGCAGCAGTCGCATCGCTTCGGGGTGCAGCGCTTGCAACAGCAGGGCTCGCAGGCCACCGACCATGGCGAGCGGCTCGGCGTGTACGCGCCAGGTGACGCTGCCAGGACCGAAGTAACCGAGGTCGCTCATTTGGTCAAGGGTCACACGACTAGGGCACGTCCCGCCAGAAGTCGATCAAGGCCTGCGCGGTGCCGGCGGGATTTTCAACCGCGGGGGAGTGCCGCGCCCCGGCGATCACCTGGTACCGGGCGCCCAGCCGGCGGGCCATGTCGGCTTGCACGTGCGGCGGCCAGGCGTCGTCGTCAGCGCCGGTCAGCACGAGCGTCGGCACTGCGGTCGCCGCCAGCTCGGCGACCCGGTCGGGCTCGTCGACGAGCGCGTCGCCCATGCCTTCGAGCATCGCGGGCGATCCGAGCAGAAAGCGTGCGCGCAGGAACTGCGCCACCGGTGCCGGGGGGACGACATAGCCCGGCGAGCCCGCATAGGCGGCCTGCATCGCGTCGTAGACCGGCCCTAGTCCAGCCGGCAGCAGCGGACGCAGCTGGTCGATGATCACCCGGCGTCGGCCACCGATCGCTGCCGGGCCCGAGCTCATCAGCGTCAATGACCGGAATGCCGTGGGCTCGGCGATTACCGCCGCGCGGGACACCAGACCGCCGTAGGAGTGCCCGACGAGGTGCACCGGGCGGCCGACCTCGTCGGCGATGGCGAGCAGATCGACAGCCATCTCGTTCGGGGTGTATGCGGCCGGCTCGGCTGGTCCCGCGGACTCGTACTGACCGCGCTGGTCGATGGCGATCGCCTGCAGCTCGGCCCCGGCCAGCGCCGACATGATCGGCCCGAAGTCTTCCTTGCTGCCGGTGTACCCCGGCACCAGCAGTACCGCTGGATCGTCCGTTCGGCCGGACCGCAGCCCTGCTAGTCGGCCACCGGGCACCGCGATCGTCGTCCGGCGCGAAGCGCCCGTGGTCAGCTGGCTGGTCATTGATAGACCACGGTGGACGGGCCGGCGAGCAAGAAGCCGGTGCCGAACGCGACGACCCGGCTCGCGGGCGGCGGGGGAGCGAGGCGGTACCGGGTTCGCACCGCGCCGGTGCGGCCGTCGAGTAGGTCGACGCCGGTTGCCGCCGGGACGATCACCAGCGCCGTATTCAAGTCAACCTGGCCGGCACCGAATGCCGTCGGGGTGACCGTCGGCAGCGTCGCCAATGTTGCCGACCAGAGGATGGAGGCGCCGGAGTTGGCGATCGCGTAGCAGGTACCGCCGATCCAGACCAGTTCCGCGGTGACGGTGGGACTCTGCAGCACTGGACCGGTGAGCGACGGGCGGGGCTGCAGCGTGGTGCGGGCGCGGACGGACCCTTTGCCCGGGTCGTAGCTGAGCAGCTCGCCGCTGGCGGGGTCGAGCGCGGCCACGAAGCTGTCGGCAGCGATCGGGATGGCGCCGGCGTCGATGCGCCACTTGGTGTTCTTGTTCTGATCGTCGTCGTTGGCATAGCGGTCGCGCAGCAGGAGATGATCCCCGTCCGTGCATCGCTGTCCGATCAACGCGCCAGCCGTTCCGAACGCCGCATCGCGGGTGTGGCAACCCTTCGGCTGCCTGAAGCTCCAGAAGTCGTAGCCCTCGTTGGCTCGGACGTAGTAGATCGCTGCATCGCCGACGACGAACACGCCGTCGCTCGCCGATACCAGCTGCACGGTTCCGCTGATGTTCTTGCCCTCGTTATGGAAGGTCCGCTGCCATGCTCGCGCGCCGGTGGAGCTGGCGAACGCGCTGGCCTCGTCGCAGCTGCCGCCGCGCTCGAACAGTGCGATCGTGCGGTCGTGCACTTGGGCCACGCTGCACACGGTGCGATCGGTCCTGGTGTAGCTCCAGGCGACGGCACCGGTCCGCGCGTCCCGGCCGTTCACCGTGTGCGCCGAGTAGGTCACCACGGTGCCTTCGGCGAGCGGCGCACCGAGCGCCGTGGTGTCGCTGCTCTGCCAGGTTTGCCGGGGCGCCTCGGACAGAGTTCCCGACAGGACGGTCGGGGCCGGCGTCGCGGCCGTCCGCAGCTGGGCGTGCATGACCTCGCTGCGCGACCACACGACAGCGACGATCACCGCGGTCGTGAGCAGCAGAGCGGCGAGTACAGCAAGGTATGACCGGCGTTGCCGCCGCATGGCGCTCACATGCCGTTCGAGCCCGGTGTGCGGGGCCGGCCCGGGCTCCTCCGTGTCCCGCTGCTCGACCGTCACGTGATCAATCCTGACCTATCGCGCTGTGCTCACTCAGCAGCGGGGGAGGCACCGGCGGCATCGCCAGCCTCGCGTCCCTGGCCACCGCGGCGGCGGCGACGCCGCGGCCGGCTCTGGCCGTTCACCCGGTCGGAATCAGCGCCGGCAGCCCCAGCGGCGGGCCCGGCGACGGTGCGCTCTGCTTCGCCGGACACGGGCTCGCCGGCTCGAGTGCGGCGACGGCTGCGCGTGCTGGCCGGCCGGCTGGGTCGGGCAGCACGTCCCGGCGTCGTGGCACGGGCGGCCGTCGCCCGCTTGGAGTCGCGCCCGCCGAGGTCCTCGACCTGTTCGGCGCCCAATCCGGCGCGGGTGCGCTTGGCCCGCGGAAGCGTCGAGCCCGCATCGGTGGGGATGTCGAGTTCGAGGTAGAGGTGCTCGGAGGTCGAGTAGGTTTCCGGCGGCGCGTGAAACGGCAACTGCAGGACGTCGCAGATCAGCTTCCAACGGGGAATGTCGTCCCAGTCGACGAGGGTGATCGCGGTACCGGACGCGCCGGCCCGAGCGGTGCGGCCGATGCGGTGGACGTAGTTCTTCTCGTCCTCGGGAGCCTGATAGTTGATAACGTGCGTCACCCCCTCGACATCCAGCCCGCGAGCGGCGACGTCGGTGGCCACGAGCACGTCGACCTTGCCGGAACGAAACGCCCGAAGCGCCTGCTCGCGCGCTCCCTGCCCAAGGTCACCGTGCACGGCGGCGGCGGCGAACCCGCGTTCGAGCAGGTCGTCGGCAACCTTCTGCGCGGTGCGCTTGGTGCGGGTGAAGATCATTGTCAGGCCACGCCCACGCGCCTGAAGCACGCGGGCAAGCAGCTCGGTCTTGTCCATGGCGTGCGCCCGGTATGCGAACTGGTCGACGTGCTCGATCGCCGGCGCATTGTCGGTGCTGTGCTCGGCGCGGATCTGCACCGGCTGATTGAGGAATTTGCGGGCCAGGGCGACGATCGGCCCGGGCATTGTCGCCGAAAACAGCATCGTCTGGCGCTGGGTGGGCAGCGCGGCGAGCAGCTTTTCGATGTCGGGGAGGAAGCCCAGGTCGAGCATCTCGTCAGCTTCGTCCAGGACGAGGATCGAGACGCCGCCGAGGACGAGGTGGCCCTGCTGGGCGAGGTCGAGTAGCCGTCCCGGCGTCCCGACGACGACGTCGGTGCCGCGACGCAGGACCTCGATCTGCGGTTCGTATGCGCGGCCTCCGTAGATGGTGAGCACCCGTGCGCCGAGCTGCTTGCCCGCGGAGGCCAGGTCACCGGACACCTGGACGGCGAGTTCGCGGGTGGGGGCGACGACCAGCGCCTGCGGCGCCGCGCCCTTGCCGCCCGGAACCGTGATCCGATTCAGCAGCGGGACGCCGAAGCCCAGCGTCTTGCCAGTCCCCGTGCGCGCCTGGCCGATCAGGTCCCGACCGGCCAGTGCGATGGGCAGTGTCAGTTCCTGGATGGCGAAGGTGCGGGTGATGCCGGCCGCTTCAAGGGCAGCGACGATTTCGGGCCGAACGGCGAAATCGGCAAACGCGGGGCTGTCGTCACGAACTGTGGCCCGGGCCGCCAGCGGCGCGGGTTGCACCTCGGGTTGAAGCTCGCCTTGGGCTGCGGGGATCGTGGTGAAACTCTCGGTCATGGACGTCCTTGCTGTCGGTGCGCCGACCAGCTGGATCCGTCCGGGCGCCTGCGACCACAGCTGCGGGGAGGCGCCCCGTCGGCAACCGTGAGTCTAAAGCGGTCAACGCGGGGATGCGCTGCTGCGAGAATTCGCGGCAGTTTGGCCAGTCTAGCTGGCGGCAGACGCTACCCTGCGCCGGTGCCCGACGATGCTGCGCTAGTTGACCTGCTGGGCGCGCTGGCCTATGGCGAGCTGACCGCCTTCGACCGGCTCGCCGACGATGCCCGGATGGCGCCGACCCTCGATGGGCGAGCCGCTCTCGCGGAGATGGCGGCAACTGAGATCGGGCATTTCCGGCGGTTGGCCGACAGGCTGGTGGCGCTGGGCGCCGAGCCGCGGGACGCGATGGCACCGTTCGTCCCGGCGCTCGAGGCCTTTCATTCGACGACGGCGCCGTCGACCTGGTTGGAGGGCTTGGTCAAGGCGTACGTGGGCGACGGCATGGCCGCCGATTTCTACCGCGAGATCGCTGAGTTCGTCGACCCGTCAACCCGCGAGTTGATCATCGACGTGCTCTCGGACGCGGGAAGTGCGGCGTTTGCGGTCCGCGAGGTGCGCTCGGCGATCGCCGCCGAGCCGGTGCTCGCCGGGCGGCTGTCGTTGTGGGGGCGCCGGTTGGTCGGCGAGGCGATCAGCCAGACCCAGCACGTCCTGGCCGAGCGCGACGCGCTGACCGAGTTGCTTGTTCGTGGCACTGGCGACGTCACCGGCGTCGCGGCGCTGATTCGCCGGATCACCGACAAGCACGAGGAACGAATGGCCATTCTCGGCCTGTCCAGCTGAGCCCGTTCGGCTGGGCGCCCGTCCGGTTCAGTGGACCCATCCGGTTCAGCCGCCAGCGAAGCCCACCCGGCGGCCGTCGGACTGGGCAATCTCGACATAGGCCACCAGGTTGGCGGGCACGATCACCTTGCGGCCCTTCTCGTCGCTGAGCGACAGCGAGCCGTCGACGCTCTTGAGCGCGGATGTCACCAGCGCCTGCACCTCGTCCGGGGTCTGCGAGCTCTCGATGACGATCTCGCGCGGCGTGTGCAGCACGCCGATCTTGACCTCCACGCGGGGCCTCCTGCGTCGATGCGATAGGACACGTCCACGCTAGTCGAGCGCTCGACGTGTTACTGGCTCGGCAGGTCTGCCGTCAGCGAACGACCGGTTCGGCTGCTTGGTCGGCGAACAGCGGGAACGCCGACAGCCCGCGCCACTGCAGGGTCTCGATCAGCCGCACCGCATCGGCCTTGGCCACCGGACGGTCGTTGCCGAGCCACCACCGCGCGACGACCTGCGCCGCACCTGCCAACGCCACTGCCAGCAGTTCGGCATGCGCGCGGCCCAGGCCGGTGTCGGCGGCAACCGTGTCGGCTACCGCGTGCATGATCGAACGCTCGAAGCCTTCGACCCGTTCGCGCACGGCGGGATCGTTGCCGAGATCGGTCTCGAAGATCAGCCGGAACGCGCCCGGGGCGCTCCCCGCGGTCCCGTCGATGAAGTCGAAGTACGCCGACAGCACGCCATGCATGCGCTCCTGGTTGTCCTCGGTGCGGCCCAGCGCCTCGGTGATCCCGGCGACGAGCGCGTCGGCTTGGGCATCGATCAGGGCGAGGTACAGGTCGAGCTTGCCGGGGAAGTGCTGGTAGAGCACCGGCTTTGACACGCCCGCCCGCTCGGCAATGTCGTCCATCGCCGCCGCGTGGTAGCCATTCGCGACGAACACCTCCTGCGCGGCGGCGAGCAACTGCTGTCGGCGCACCGACCGGGGCAGCCGCCCGCCGCGCATGGAGTCGACCGACTTTGTCACGGTGTTCTCCTTCCGGCAGCCGGGAGCCTACTCGTCGGTAGCCCCCGGCACCGCTACCCGCTGGGCGTCGTCGAGCGTTGATGCGAACAGGTCGCCAGTTGCCTCGATCCGCGCAAGTACGTCGGCCGCGGTAAACACCAGCGGCGGCCCGGAGGCGACGGCGTCCCAACTCAGCGGGGTGGAGACGCTGGGAAGCGGACGGGCACGCAGCGAGTACGGCGCGATGGTGGTCTTTGCCGGGTTGTTCTGACTCCAGTCGACCAGCACCTTGCCCGGCCGCAGGCTCTTGGTCATCCGCGAGACGATCAGCTCGGGGTGCTCAGCCTCCAGTCGCCTCGCGACGGCATGTGCGTAGCGCGACGGTGCCTCCAGGTCGTCGGTCTGCACTGGCGCGGAGAGCTGCATGCCCTTCGATCCGGACGTCTTTGGCACCGGCGCCAACCCGTCGCCGACCAATACGTCGCGCAGCAGCAGCGCCACCTGACAGCAGGTTGCGATGTCGGCGGGCGGCCCGGGGTCGAGGTCGAACACGATCAGGTCGGTGCGCGGCTTGCGGGCCCGGCGCGGAAGACGCCACTGCGGGACGTGCAGCTCGATCGCCGCGAGATTTGCCAGCCACACCAAGGTCGCCAGCTCCTCGACTACCACGTAGTCGATTCGATCGCGATCCTTCGTCGAGCCAGGGGCGGGCAACGAGACGGTGCGCACCCAGGGCGGCGTCCCGCGCGCGGCGTTCTTCTCGAAGAAGAACGGCCCGTCGACCCCGTTCGGATAGCGCTTGATCGTCAATGCGCGCCCGGCTAGGTGCGGCAACAGCACCGGTGCAACCCGCGTGTAGTAGTCGATCAGCTCACCTTTGGTGAAGCCGGTCTCGGGGTAGAGCACCTTGTCGAGGTTCGATAGCGACAGCTGCCGGCCGTCCACCTGAACCGGTATTCGCTCAGCCATCCAGAGTCACCTCCGACGCTTCTTTGTCGGTGCGGATGCCGACGAACACGGCGTGCCGCAACCGGCCGTCGCGCGCCCACTCGGAGTAGCTCACCTCGACGACCACCCGCGGCTGCGTCCAGGTGAGGATCCGTCCGGGGGACGGCGCGGGGGCGTCCGCGAGCGGGCTGTCGCGGCGTACCGTGAGCGAGCGCAGCAGCGACCCGGCAATTCGTTGCGACAGTCCGCTGCCAACCTTGCCGGCGAAGCGAAACCTGTCGTCCACGACGTAGCCGAGCAACAACGAGCTGAGCACGTCCGGCCGCGCTGCGTCGGCTTCCCAGCCAACGACGACGAACTCGGCGCGCTGGGTGAACTTCACCTTGATCCAGTCAGCACTGCGCACCCCGGGACGGTAAGGGCTGGCCAGCCGTTTGGCGATCACCCCTTCGAGTCCATGCGCGCGGGCGGCTTCTGCGGTCGCCGTGCCATCGTCGAAATTCGGGCTCACGGTCCACCCCTGCCGTTCGGCGGCAAGCCGCTCGAGCGTCGCGCGACGCTCGGTGAGCGGGCGGTCGATGAGCCCGACCCCGTAGAGACGCAGCACGTCGAACGCGATGAACGTCACCGGGGCCTCGGCGGCCAGGCGGGCGGCGTCGGCCTTGACCCGCACGTGCATCCGGGTCTGCAGCAGCCCGAAGGACGGGCGCCCGTCGGCGAACGCGACGATCTCCCCGTCGACGACTGCGTCATCGACGTCACCCGCCAGGACAGCCAATTCCGGGTAGGCGACACTCACGTCGTTTCCGCGGCGGCTTTGGATCCGCAGCTCCCCGCGGATGATCTCGATGATCGCCCGCACGCCGTCCCACTTGAACTCATATGACCACCCTGGCCCGTGCGGCAGGGCCGCCGCGGCGGTCGCGAGCATCGCCTGCACGTGCATGATCCTGCGCCACCTACTGCCGGTGGGCCGACAATCCGGGTCCGGCACGCCATGATGGTCCCAGTAGCCACCGACTGAACGGGGAAGGCGATGCGGTCGATCTGGAAGGGCGCGGTGTCCTTCGGCCTGGTGAGCATCGGCGTGAAGATGTACACCGCCACCGAGGAGCGCGACGTCAGCTTCCACCAGGTGCGCCGCACCGACGGCTCGCGGATCCGCTACAAGCGGGTCGCCGAGGCAGACGGCGAGGAAGTGGCTTACGGCGACATCGCCAAGGGCTATGCGCTGCCGAACGGTGAGACGGTGATCTTGACTGACGAGGACTTCGCCGATCTGCCGTTGCCCACGGCGCACGTGGTGGACGTCTTGCAGTTCGTCCCGCTCGAACAGGTCGACCCGATCTACTTCGCCCGCAGCTACTACGTCGAGCCCGAGCAGCAGGCGGTCAAGCCCTACGTGTTGCTGCGCGACGCTTTGGAATCCAGCGGCATGGTCGGCCTGGTCAAGGTCGCGATCCGCAACCGCGAGCAGCTGGCGACGCTGCGCGTGCGTGACGGCGTGATCGTCATGGAGACGATGATCTGGCCGGACGAGGTCCGCGAGCCAAGCTTCGCATTCCGCGACCAGGACGTCGAACTGCGTCCGCAGGAGCGGGCGATGGCCGAGTCGCTCGTCACCAGCATGTCGGGTGACTTCGAACCCGAGCGCTACAGCGACGACTACCGTGCCGCGCTACAGCAGGTGATCGACGCGAAGGTCGAAGGCCGCGAGATCGTCGAGGGCCCCGCCGCCGAGGTCGCACCCAGCGGCAACGTGGTCGACCTGATGGCGGCGTTGCGGGCGTCCGTCGACGCGGCCAAACGCAGCCGAGGAGAAGCCCCTGGGGAATCCGCGACCCTTACTGCGGCGAGGCCGGCGGGGGCGAAGCAGTCC
>JBDUCV010000075.1:0-10322 GCA_040003255.1 Actinomycetota bacterium | reverse complement strand
CCGATGTAGTTGTGGTTGAGCATCCGGGCTTCTTCCTGTGCCAGGACGACAACTCGACGCGCGCGGTCGGTGAACCTCTCGAACATCTCTACGCTCCTTCCGCGCCTGTACTGGGCAACGCTTTCTCCCCGACTGTAGCCCGGCTCGGTGACCGTCCCGGTAACACAGCGGCCACGAAACAGCGCCCGGTGGGATGTTGCGAAAGCCGTCCGGCGCGAGCGGGGCGGCTCCTGAGGACACAACGAGCCGATCGGGGGCATGATGCCCGAATACCGTCCGCTCGCAGCGAACGGCAGCTCGGCTCAATCGGACCCGAGGAATTCGCCCGGTCAACGCCAGGCGATCAGGAGTTGCGTCGGACCGCTGTCTTGATCAGTGGGTGGAGTTGTACGCCTCGAGCACGGTGGATGGAATGCGGCCCCGATCACTGACCCGGTGACCATTCTTGCGCGCCCACTCGCGGATCGCCTGCGTCTGCTCGCGATCGACCCGGCCGGCCCCGCGGGTGGCTCGCGGGGTCGCACTGCCGCGTCCGGCGCGACGGCCGTGCGCGACATAGGTGGCGAGTGCGTCGCGCAATTCCGCGGCATTCTTCTGGGACAGGTCGATCTCATAGTTCGCGCCGTCCAGTGCGAACTTCACCGTTTCGGCGGCATCGCTCTGATCAAGATCATCGACCAACGACACGTGCACTTTCCTCGCCATTTTTATCGGCTCCTTCGATCACGTCATTGCGGCGTTACTAAGTCTAGCGCAAACCGATTCAGTCCGGCTTCAGCAGCGGAAACAGAATCGTGTCCCGAATGCCCTTTCCGGTGAGCAACATCACCAGTCGATCAACGCCCAGCCCCATTCCGCCGATCGGCGGCGAGCCGTATTCCAGAGCGCGCAGGAAATCCTCGTCCAATTCCATCGCTTCGGGATCGCCCTGCGCGGCCGCCCGGGATTGTTTCACGAGCCGGCGGCGCTGCTCGATCGGATCGACGAGTTCGGAATAGGCCGGGGCGATCTCGATGCCGGCGATGACGAGGTCCCATGCCTCGGCCAGGCGGGGGTCGTCGCGATGCGGGCGGGCCAACGGTCGTACCGACACCGGATAGTCGCGGACGAACGTCGGCTGGATGAGGGTGTGTTCGACCAGCTTCTCGTACAGTTCCAGGACAATTGCACCCGCGTCCCAATCGGGCTTGATCGGCACTGCGTGTTCGTCGGCGAGTCGGCGCAGCTGTTCCACCGGCGTCTCGACGGTGATCTGCTCACCGAGCGCTGCCGAGACGGCGCCGTGGATTGGCACCGAACTCCATTCCCCGAACAGATCGACCTCACTGCCGTCGGCGCCGACGCCGACGCGTACTCCCACCGAATCAGCGGCATCCAGCACCAGTGCGCGGGTCAGCTCGGCCATCGAGTTGTAGTCGCCGTAGGATTCGTACGCCTCGAGCAGCGTGTATTCAGGGGAATGCGTCGAGTCGACGCCCTCGTTGCGAAATGCCTTTCCCAACTCGTACACGCGCTCGATGCCGCCTACGACGGCACGCTTCAAGTACAGCTCGGTGGCGATTCGCAAGGACATGTCGAGGTCGAACGCGTTCAAATGGGTCCGGAAAGGCCGGGCCGCCGCGCCGCCATGCACCATCTGCAACACCGGCGTTTCCACCTCGATGTATCCCCGGGCGTGCAGGGTTTCGCGGATCGAGCGCACGACGGTCGCCCTTGTCTGCACCATCTGCCGCGCCTGCGGACGCACGATCAGGTCGAGATAGCGCTGCCGGACCCGGTTCTCCTCCGACAATGGACGGTGCGCCACCGGCAGCGGCCGCAATGCCTTGCCCGCGAATTGCCACCGGTTGGCGAGCACCGAAAGCTCACCGCGCTTGGACGCGATTACCTCACCTTCGGCGAACACCAGGTCGCCGAGGTCGACGTCGGCCTTCCAGTCGCCCAGCGACTCGGCACCGATGCGGTCGAGAGACAGCATGATCTGCAGCTCACTGCTGCCGTCACGCAGGGTGGCAAAACAGAGCTTGCCGGTGTTGCGGACGAAGATCACCCGACCCGCGACGCCGACCCGCTGACCGGTGCGGGTGTCGGCGGCGAGGTCCGGGTAGGCGGCGCGTACCTGCGCGAGGGAATGAGTACGGGCGACGGCGACCGGAAACGGCGTGGTCGCCGGGTTGCCCGCCAGCCGGTCGTACTTGGCACGCCGAATGCGCATCTGCTCGGGCAGGTCCTCCGATGTGTCTTCCGGCTCACTCACGCCCGGAAGCCTATCCAGCGCCGGCCACCCAACTCGGCTGACGAATGTCATCGCGTCTTACTGCCTATGGCGCACTGTCGCAACAGCGCGCGGTCAACCAGAATCGATGCTATGCGCGCAGCAGCACCGCACCGAGACGCACCCCGAGGAAAACCTCGACACCGTGCTCGACAGGCGCTGGTTCAGCGCGCCGCAGTGGCGCGACTTCCGGCACGTTCAGCGGCTGAGCGCCGCCGGGCTCGTCGACCTGGTGGCATCGCGCTCCTACGTCATCGCGATGGCGAAACCCGAGCGGGGCCAGCTGCTCGCGCGGGTACGCAAGGTGGCCGAGGCGGCAACCCGCGGCGGCATGGTCGACCTGCCTTACCTGGCGATGACGTTGCGCACCGAGCGGCTCGACGCGCGGTAAGTAGCTCGGGCCCGTGCCACCTCAGGCGTTGCGCTCATAGATCAGTCGCAGGCCGAGCAGGGTCAGGTCCGGCTCGTGACGGGTGAGGGTCTCGCTGATCTCGATCATCAGCGGGGCCAGGCCGCCGGTCGCGATGACCTCGACGCAGCCCGGGTCGTCGGGGACGAGGGCGGCAGACAGCCGACGGACCAGGCCGTCGACCTGGCCGGCGAAGCCGTACAGGATGCCGGACTGCAATGACTCGACGGTGTTCTTGCCGATGGGCGTGCGCGGCTCGACCAGGTCGACCTTACGCAGCTGGGCGGCGCGGGCAGCGAGGGCGTCCAGCGAAATCTCGATTCCCGGTGCCAGCGCGCCGCCCAAGAACTCGCCTTTGTCGCTCACCACGTCGAAGTTGGTGGAGGTGCCGAAGTCGACGACGATCGCCGGGCCCCGCGCCAGGTGGTGTGCCGCCGCCGTGTTGCAGATCCGGTCGGCACCGACCTCGCGCGGGTTTTCGGTTCTGATGCCGACGCCGGTTCGGATACCGGGCTCGACCAACACCGTGGGCAGGTGCGGGTAGTACCCGTCGAGCATTGCCCGCAGCTCGCGCGATGCGGCCGGCACCGTCGAGCAGGCCGCGATCGAGTCGACCGGGTGATCGGCAAGCAAGCCACGGAAGATCAGCGCCAGCTCATCGGCGGTGCTGCGCGCATCGGTCTTGATCCGCCACGACCGGTCGAGCGTGTCACCGTCGAACACGCCGAGGACGGTGTTGGTGTTCCCGATGTCGATCGCGAGCAGCATCAGGACAGATCCAACCCGATGTCTAACACCGGCGCCGAGTGGGTCAAAGCGCCGACGGCGAGGAAGTCGACGCCGGTCTCGGCGACCGCGCGGGCGTTTTCGAGCAGCAATCCACCCGACGCCTCGAGCACCGCCGCGCCGGCGGCGTAAGCGACGACCGCACGCATGTCGTCGAGTGACATGTTGTCGAGCAGCACCACCTCAGCTCCCGCGTCGATCGCCTCGCGCGCCTGCGCGACCGTGTCGACTTCGATCTCGAGCGGGACATCCGGGTATTCGGTGCGCACCCGATCGAACGCGGCGACCACTCCCCCGGCGGCGGCGACGTGGTTGTCCTTGACCAAGGCGGCGTCAGACAACGACATCCGGTGGTTCACCCCACCACCACAGCGCACCGCGTACTTCTCGAGGGCCCGCAAGCCGGGCAGCGTCTTGCGGGTGTCACGGATGCGGGCGTTGGTCCCCGCGACCGCGTCCACCCAACGTCGGGTCAGCGTGGCGACGCCGGACAGATGGCAGAGCAGGTTCAGCGCGGTGCGCTCGGCGGTCAGCAGATCACGCACCGGGCCCCGCACGGTGGCGAGCACTTCGCCCGGTGTCACCGACGCGGCATCGACGGTGCCGAATTCGACCCGGAGTCTGCCAGAGCCGACGCTGTCGAATACCCAGGCGGCGACGGGCAGCCCGGCCACGATTCCTGCCTGGCGCGAGACGAGGTCGGCGCTGCCGATCAGCGCCGGCGGCACGGTGGCCATGGTGGTCACATCGCCCTCGGCGCCGACGTCCTCAATCAACGCCCTCGACACCACCTCGTCCACCTGCCACGGCTCGAGGCCAGCCGACTCGACGACCGCCCGCACCGATGCATCGATGCCGGTCACCTTCGCACCCCGACTTTGCCCCGCCATGACACGTTGCGCGACCCCGAGGGTGTGTCACGGCGGGGCAAAGCGTGGGTCATGCGGATTGCTCCTTCGCCACGTAGGTGGTGTGCAGGCTGCCGTCGCGTGCGAGCACGGTATCGAGGTGGCCGCGCCAGTGCTCATCGTCGCGCTCCGGGAAGTCGTCGCGCCAGTGTGATCCGCGCGTCTCCTGACGATGCCGTGCCGCAACGACCAGGACCGCGGCGACGGTAACCAGGTTGGTGGTCTCCCAGTTCTCGGTGCCACCCACCAGGTTGGTCGATGCGAGCAATCCGGTCAGCCCGGCCGCGGCAGCGTCGAGCCCGGCCTGGTCGCGCAACACGCCGACGTGACGCGACATGAGCTGCTGCAGTGTCGGCCGGGCAGTCTCGTCCACCAGCCCGGCGAGGCCCTGGGCTGGCACAGCGACCGGTGGCGGAGCAGGCCGGCCCAGCCGCTCGACCAGGTTGGCCGCGATCCGCCGGCCAAACACCAGCCCTTCGAGCAGCGAGTTGGACGCGAGCCGGTTTGCCCCGTGGACGCCGGTGCACGCCGCCTCGCCACAGGCGTGAAGCCCGGGGATGTTCGACGCACCGACCAGATCGGTGCGAATGCCCCCCGAGGCGTAATGGCAGGCGGGCACGACCGGGATTAGCTCGTGGACGGGATCGATCCCCAGCGTCGTCAGAGTGGCGTAGATGGTCGGGAAGCGAACCCGCCACTTCTCCGCGCCGAAGTGTCGGCCGTCGAGCCACATGTGCTCGGCGCCCGTCTCACCCATCCGGCGCAGTATCGCCTTTGCCACTATGTCGCGCGGAGCGAGGTCGGCAAGTTCGTGCTGACCCTGCATGAACCGCACGCCAGCCTCGTCCACCAGGTAGGCGCCCTCGCCGCGCACGGCCTCGCTGACCAGCGGCTGCTGGCCGTGCGAGCGACTACCCAACCAGGCGACGGTCGGGTGGAACTGTACGAACTCCTGATCGCGGACCACTGCTCCGGCGCGCAGCGCAGCGGCCACCCCGTCTCCGGTCGACACCGCCGGATTCGTCGTCGACGCATACACCTGGCCGATGCCACCAGTGGCGAGCACCACCGCGCGGGCGCGCAGCGCGCCGACGCCGTCGCGCTGGCCCTCGCCCATGACGTGCAACGTCACGCCTGCCACCGCGCCGGCGTCGGACAGCAGCAGGTCGAGCACCAGGGCATGTTCGATCACCTCGACCCCGGACGCGTCGAGCACCCTGGTCACCAGCGCCCGCTCGATCTCGGCGCCCGTCGCGTCGCCGCCGGCGTGGGCGATGCGGTCGCGATGGTGGCCACCCTCGCGGGTCAGCGACAACGCGCCGTCGCGGGCCCGATCGAACCGGGCCCCGATCTGCACCAGGTCGCGAACCGCGGCCGGTCCTTCGCGCACGAGGACCCGAACGGCGTCCGCGTCGCACACACCGGCGCCGGCGACGATGGTGTCCGCGAAGTGATCTTCCGGGGAGTCCTCGGCGGACAGCGCGGCCGCGATGCCGCCCTGCGCCCAATGTGTCGATCCCGCGGCCAGGACGTCCTTCGTCACAAGCACGATCCGCAGCGTCGACCGGCGGGCGATCTGCAGGGCGGTCGACAGCCCGGCGATGCCGGAACCGACGATCACCACGTCGGTCTCGGCGTTCCAACCAGCGTCGGGAGCGATGAGCCGGCCGGGGAGGATCACAACGTCATTCCGACATTGTCGATCAGTCTGGTGGCGCCCACCCGGGCCGCGATCAACAGTCGGGCGTCGCCGGACACAACCGGCCCGAGGTCTGCGGCGCGCAGTTCGAGGTAGTCGGGCCGCACCGCCGCACCTTGCAGCACCGCCTGGGCCGCGGCCAGCACCGCGGCCGCACCGAACGGCGCCGCCTCGCGTCCGGCGAACAGGGCGGCCGACAACGAGAGCGCCTCCTCGTGTTCGGCCAGCGAAAGGTAGGAATTGCGGCTGGACAGCGCGAGTCCGCCCGGTTCGCGGACGGTCGGCACGCCGACGATGCCGACGCCGAGGTCGAGGTCGCGAGTCATCCTGCGCACCAGGCACAATTGCTGGTAGTCTTTTTCGCCGAAGAACGCGAGATCGGGACGCACGTTGGCGAACAACTTGGCCACCACCGTGAGCACGCCGGCGAAGTGGGTCGGGCGGACGGCGCCCTCGAGTTCGGCGCCCAGCGGACCGGGGTCGATGCCCACCTGCGGCATGCCGGCCGGATAGACTTCCGCGACGGACGGCACCCACACCACGTCCACCCCGCGGTGTGCACACAACGCGAGGTCGGCGTCGAGCGGGCGCGGGTAACGGCCAAGATCCTCGGACCGGGCGAACTGGGTGGGGTTGACGAAGATGCTCACCACGACGCCGTCGGCCGCCGAGCGGGCGGCGTCGAGCAGCGCGCCGTGCCCGGCGTGCAACGCGCCCATCGTCGGCACCAGGCCCAGCTGCCCGGTTAGCGAGGCACGCGCTTGCGCCAGCTCGGCCCGCGTGCGGACGGTGATCACGGAGCATCCAGGACGGCGCTGATCCGGGCCACCTGCTCGTCGGTAAACTCGCCGGCAGCAGCGGCCCGCTGAAGGGTGCGCCGGGCCATCGCGACGTAGGCGGCCACCGTCTGCGGAGCGTCGCGGCGCAGCGTCTGCAAGTGGGTTGCCACCGTCGCCGCATCCCCTCGCGAAACCGGACCGGTCAGCGCGGCGTCGCCCAGTCGCAGCGCGTTGTCCAGCGACGCGGATAGTAACGGCGCGATCAGCCTGGCCGGGTGCTCGACGCCGGCAACGGCGAGCACCTCGACGGCGTCGGTCACCAGGGTGACGAGATGGTTGGCGCCCATCGACAACGCGGCGTGATACAGCGGCCGGGCGAGTTCCGGCACCCACACCGGCTCGCCGCCGATCTCGACCACCAGGGCTTCGACGACCGGACGCAGCTCGTCCGGTGCGGTGACGCCAAACGTGGCGCCGGCGAGCCGGTCGAGGTCTTCGGGGCGCCCGGCGAAGGTCATCACCGGGTGCAGGGCCATCGGCAACACACCGCGGGCGGCGGCCGGGTCAAGGACACCCACCCCGTGTGCGCCCGAGGTATGCGCGACCAGCTGGCCCGCGCGCCAGCTGCCCGTCCCGGCCAGCCCGGCTACGAGCGGACGCAGCGCGTCGTCGGGCACCGCGAGCAGCACGAATTCGGCGGCTTCCACCACCTCGTCGGGCGCGAGCACCGCGACTCCGGGCAGCAGCCGTTCGGCCCGACGTCGCGACTCGGCCGAGACGCCACTCGCGGCGACCAGCTCATGGCCAGCCCGAGCCAGCGCGGCACCGAGCACCGAACCGACCCGTCCGGCACCGACCAGGCCGACCCGCAGCCGGACGGGCTGTGCAGTAGTCACGGCGGCCGAGGGTACGGGTCGGCGGCGTAATCCGATATCTTCACCCGTCGTGAGTGACGTGAGCGACGTACAGCAAATCGTGGCCCGAAGCGCCGACGCGGTCGGGCTGCATGCGACGGCGCCGGCCCAGCTCCTGGAGCTACAGACGCAGCTCGGCGCGCTGGCCGCGGCCGCGACCGCTGCGACCGAGCGCGGCCGTCGGCCATTCCGGCCGACGCCGGACTGGTCGGCCCGATTGGCAGAGCTGGCCTACGGGATTTACCTGCTCGGCGATCAGACCGGCGTCGATATCGCGCGCGAGGTGATGATGACGGCCCACGCGTTGCAGCGCCGCGCCGAGGTCGCCGGCCCACAGGCAGGCTGGCCCTTCGACGCTAGTTGATGCAGCCATTCGCGTTCTGCGCCGCGTTGGTCGTCCCCGACGGCTGTGGCGAACTCGGCCGGGCCGGCGCCGCGGGCTGCGGCGAGGGGCCGACCGGCGCCTTCGCTTGCTGACCGTCCTGGCCGAGCACGAGAGTGACCGCCGTGGCGCCGGGCGTCAGCACTAGCTGGGCCTTCGGGAACCACCGGGCCACCGTCATTGCCTGTGCCTGCATGCCGTCGCCGTAGAGGATTGTCGTCGCCGGCCGGGTGGCGTCGGCGTCGCCGATGCTCGCCTGGAAACCGGCCTGCTGCATGGCGGTCGCGTTGCGTGCCGCGGTGCCAGTCTGGCCTGAACCGTTGAGCACCTGCACCCGGACCGCGCCCGGCGCGATCGGCGCCGCATTCGCCAACTTGGGGTCGGTGGGCACGCCGATCAGCTGCCGGATGTATTGCTTCACCGCGTCCGGGTCGATCAGCACCACCGACAGCCCGTCGGCGTGACCATCCGGGTCTACGATCGGCAGCTTGCCGAAGACGATGTTCCCCGCGGAAATCTTCTGGAACTGCTGGACGAACGACAGCACATCCAGGCCGGGGTCGGTGAATAGTGACTTGCTCACTGCCTTGAAAACCGCGGTCAACTTGAGCGGGTTGAACAGCATGCCGGCAGACGCGACCTTCTTGAACACTGCGGATAGAAAGTACTGCTGACGCGCGATCCGCGCGAAGTCACTGCCGAGCAGACCGTGCCGTTGCCGGACGAAGGCCTCGGCCTGCAAGCCCTTGACGTTGTAGTTCCAGCCCGCCTTGAGGTTGATGCCGGTATAGCCGTTGGGGTGGGTGCCATCGTCGTTCTCGGTGTACTTGTTCTGCGCGGCGTTGAGACAAACGTCGACGCCACCGATCGCCTCACTGATCTCATAGAACCCGAGCAGGTTGATCTGCACGTAGTGGTCGATATGCAGGCCAGTGAGCTGGGTGAGCGTCTGCGCGGTCAGGCTGATTCCGGCGCTGGTGGCGTCGGCGTCCGTCATACCCTTGTCCTTCGCGGCGACGAAGGCGCCGGCGTAGGCGGAGTTCAGCTTGGCCTTGCCCTGACCCGGGATGTCGACCCACGAGTCCCGTGGGAAAGAGATGAGCGTCGCCTTCGTCCCGTTGGCCGGGATGTGCATGATCATCATCGTGTCGGTCGCCTGGCTGTTGCGGTCCGAGGTCGTCCCGAGCGCCGCGATCTCGGCTGGGGTGGCGCCCTGCACCGAGTCGTTGCCGAGCAGCAGAATATTCTGGTCCTTGCCGTCGATGTCGCGCTTGACGGGATTAGCCTCGTTCGCCGCGACGGTCGGCAGGGCCGCTCCGTGTTGGATGTCGGAAGTGAATCGTCGCACCGTCGCCCATGCGAACCCGCTCGCGACCAGGGCCCCAACCGCGAGGAGCGCGACGAGCACCTGCGTTGTGATGATCGTCCCGCGCATCGCGCTACTGCGGCTGCGGCGGTGCCGGTGGCGGGTGCCGCGGGTCGGGCGCACCGCATCGACACGAGGGATCGGATGGGCCGAGGGCGGCACCGGCTGGGGCCGAGGTCGGGCATGGCGAGGCTGGCGAATAACCGCGGTAGTTGAGGCCAATCCGTCCCGAACTGGATTGTCGGGACCTGCGGGCATCAGGCGATCATAACGGTGAGATGACGGTGCGCCGACCCTTTCTCAGCGATCTGCTCACTGCCCGATGAGCCGGCTCAGGACGTCGTCGGTCTGCCCCTCGGCTCGCCGACGACGACCTCCGCCTTCGCGCGGCGCCCGGAAGAGCGGCGTGCTGGCCTGCTCGGCGTCGGCGTGCTGCGTGTCAGCGCCACCGGCATCGCCGAAGCCGGGTTCGCCACTGCGTCGGCGACCTACGTACCCGCTCGCCGTGGGCGGCGGGTCGACAGACGGTGGACTACTTCGCGCCATCAATATCGCCCGCTCGATGGGCTGCATCGGCTCGGCAGGGCTGATTGGCTCGGCAGGCCCGATCGGCTCGGCAAGTTTGATCGGCTGAAGGGGTTCCGGCGGCTGGGCAGCTTCCATCGCGAAGCTATCGAGCCGAGGCATGCCGGCGAACAGCTCGGTGACCGGCCGCAAGCTGCCCTCGGGGCGCGGTGTGACCGCAGGCGGCGGCATGGCTGAGAACGGAGTCACCGGTGGTGCGGTGACCCCAAGCGGCGGCAC
>JBDUCV010000128.1:0-3111 GCA_040003255.1 Actinomycetota bacterium | reverse complement strand
CGTCCCATACCTGGGCTACATCGTGGTGAAAGCAACGAAGCCGCGGGTCGCCGCGGAGGCACCGGTGGTCGGATGAGCGGCCCGAAGATCATTGCGCTCGTCGACGAGGGTATGGGTAACAGTTGCTACCTCGTCGATCTCGGCGAGGGCCGGGCGCTGGCGGTGGATCCGAGCCGCGACCTGCGCGCGGTGCGCGCTGCTGCGCAGCGTCACGGATTGCGGATCGGTTACGTCGCGGAGACGCACCTGCACGCCGACTTTCTCTCCGGCGCGTGCCAGCTTGCGGCCACCGACGGCGCGCAGATCGTGGCCGGTGACGGCGGCCGGGAATTCGCACACACCGCGTTAGCCGATGCGGAAGAGCTCGACCTCGGCGGCCTCACGGTGCGGGCGTTGGCGACACCGGGGCACACGTTCGAGCACCTGAGTTATCTGCTGTTGGACGGATCAAGCCCGATCGGCGTGTTCACCGGAGGGTCGCTGCTGGTCGGTGCCGCCGCGCGGACCGATCTCGCCGGACCCGCCCACGTTGACGAGCTAACCCGCGCTCAGTTCCATTCCCTCCGCCGGCTCGCGACCTTGCCGAGCGACACTGCCGTCTACCCAACCCACGGCGCGGGGTCGTTCTGTTCGGCGCCGCCCGGGGCTGAGCGCACCACGACGATCGGCCAGGAGCTGTCCACCAACCCGCTGCTCGCCATAGCCGACGAGAGCGAGTTCACTCGAGCGTTGGTCGATGGGCTGGGCACTTATCCGCCCTACTTCCTTCGCCTGGGCGAGCTGAACCGACGCGGCCCCGCGGTTCTCGGACGGCCCCCGGACCTCGAGCCGCTCGGCGTCGCCGCAGTCAATGCGCTGCGCAACAGCGACGCAGAGATCATCGACGTCCGCCTGCCCGAGGTGTTCGCCGCCGGTCACATACCCCGCTCGCTGTCGATCCCTCTTCGGCCGGCTTTTGCCACCTGGCTGGGCTGGCTCGCTGACGCCGAGCGTCCGCTCGTGTTCGTTCGCGACGAGGACCAGGACCCGGACGAGATCATCTGGCAATGCCTCAAGATCGGCTACGAGCGCATCGCCGGTGAACTCGACGGCGGAATCGCCGCGTGGCAAGCGGCCGGACTCCCGCTGGCCGGAAACGACACGGTGCGCGCAGAAGCCGTCGACCCCGACGCGTTGGTGGACATCCGCCAAGGCGGAGAGTTCGCAGTCGGCCACATCCCGGGCGCGCAACACCGCGAGCTGGGCTCCGTCGACGCCGCCGCCACAAGCCTTCCACCGGGGCCACTGGCCGTCATGTGCGGGCACGGCGAGCGCGCCGCGACCGCCGCGAGCGTGCTGGAACGGGCTGGACGGCCGGGCGCGGCGATTGTGCTGGGCGGGCCGCCGGACTGGTCCGACGCGACCGGCCGTCCCCTCGACACGTCGGCATGAGACCTGTCAGCGAACTATCGGCGCCGAGGCTGGGGGTGCGGGCGAATCTCGCCCAGTTCAGCCTGCTCGTCGGAGTCAACGCACTTGTCGGCGGCATGCTCGGCCAGGAACGCACCGTGCTGCCGCTGCTCGCCGAGCGGGTCTTTCATCTCGCCGCCTACAGCTCCGCGCTGACGTTTATCGTCGCGTTCGGTGCGACCAAGGCCGTCACCAACCTCGCCGCCGGAGCGCTCGGCGACCGCTACGGCCGCAAACCGGTCCTCGTGGCCGGTTGGCTGATCGCGGTCCCGGTGCCGCTGTTGCTGATGACCGCGCCGAACTGGGGCTGGATCCTGGTCGCGAACGTGCTGCTCGGCATCAGCCAGGGCCTGACCTGGTCCACCACCGTGATCATGAAGATCGACCTCGCCGGACCGCAGCAGCGCGGTCTTGCGATGGGCCTGAACGAAGCCGCCGGTTACGGCGCGGTCGCCGCCGCAGCGTTGGCAACCGGATGCATCGCCGCCCACGCCGGGCTGCGTCCTGAACCGTTTTTCCTCGGCCTCGCCTTCGCCGGACTCGGTCTCGGTCTGTCCACGATCGCGGTTCGCGAGACACACGGACACGCCCGCCACGAAGCACGCCACCATGAGCCACCGGCGGGATCGCAAATCGGCGAAATTACCACCCGCCAGATCGTGGTCCTCGCCAGCCTGCGCGACCGATCCTTATCGGCCGCGTGCCAGGCGGGTCTGGTGAACAACCTCAACGACGGCCTGGCCTGGGGTTTGTTTCCGCTCCTCTTCGCACAACACGGGCTCACGGTCGCCAAGATCGGCGTCCTGGCCGCGCTGTATCCAGGCGTGTGGGGCGTCGGGCAACTTGTGACGGGCTGGTGGTCGGATCGGGTCGGACGCAAACGGCTCATCGTCGCCGGCATGGTGCTACAGGCCATCGCCCTCGCCGGCACCGCACAGGTCACTTCGTTCGCGCTGTGGGCAGTTGCCGCGGTGCTGCTCGGTGCCGGCACCGCGCTGGTCTACCCGACCCTGCTCGCCGTGGTCGGGGACATCGCCCACCCGACCTGGCGCGCGACCGCCGTCGGCGTTTACCGCTTCTGGCGCGACGCCGGCTTCGCCATCGGCGCGATCCTCGCCGGCGCGCTCGCCGACGCCTACGGCATCTCGACCGCGATCGGAGTCGTTGCGGTACTTACCGCGAGCTCCGGCGTCGTCGTCGCGATCCGGATGCGCGAAAGCCGACCCGCAATGGGTTCCGCGTCAGCCGCTCACGAGCCGCCGAGCGCGTGATCATCTTTGGCAGGCCGGTGTGCGGCTTCTGCCGCGCCGGCGATTCGTCGCAGTGTCTCGCCAATACCACGATTGACCTGGCGACCGCGCGGGATGAACATCTCGACGACCCGGTTGTTGCGGCAGAGCCTGCCGGCATCGCGGTCGTTGTGGATGTGGTCGGCGGGCCGTGTCACGGTCACCGGTTCACCCTCCTGGATGTGGGCGTAGGCCCCGACCGAACTGTGGGTCGCGGACGAGGCGCAGCCCGGGGCCACATCCCAGTAACCCCATCGGGAGATCGGCCGCCTCCTACTCGACGAACACCTTCATGATCGCCGGAGCCAGCGCAGCCGTCACCGTCGCCAGCCTCGATGGGTCAAACGATCACTACTCGCTGAGAGCCCTGAGA
>JBDUCV010000127.1:0-3116 GCA_040003255.1 Actinomycetota bacterium | reverse complement strand
CAGGGTGGCCGCAAGCATCCGCACCAGGAGTTCATCCAGATCGACACCACGAACGTGCTATTCATCGTGGGCGGTGCCTTCGCCGGCCTCGACTCCATTATCGAAGGACGCGTCGGCAAGAAGGGACTCGGCTTCGGCGCCGAGCTCAAGACCAAGTTCGAACGCGACGCCCAGGACACCTTCGGTGATGTCATGCCCGAGGATCTGATCAAGTTCGGGCTCATTCCCGAGTTTATCGGCCGGTTGCCCGTTATCACGTCGGTGCGCCCCCTCGACCGCGACGCCCTGGTGCAGATCTTGACCGAGCCCCGCAATGCGCTGGTCAAGCAATACCTGAAGCTGTTTGAGCTCGATCACGTCGAGTTGGAATTTGAGGACGACGCACTCGAGGCGATCGCCGACCAGGCAGTCCTACGTGGCACCGGCGCGCGTGGCTTGCGAGCGATCATGGAAGAAGTGCTGCTGTCGGTAATGTACGAAGTGCCCTCCCGTGACGACGTCGCCCGCGTTGTCATCACTAGGGACACCGTGCTCGATCACGTTTACCCGACGCTGGTGCCCCGCGAGGTCCCCAAGCGCGAGCGCCGCGAAAAGTCCGCCTGACCGCGGCGCTTACCGCCGTCAGACGAGCGCGACCTGCGCGAAGTCACCGACCGGGCGATAACCCAGGCGCCTAGCTGGCAGATCCGGTCGGCATCTGTCGTCACCACGAGCTCCATGTGTTTGATCGTGCCGGTGCCCGCCACGCAATTACGGTGTGCCTCGCTCACTACGATGCTGACGTGAGCGCCGCCCGTCCCAACGCCGCCGCAGAGCTACCGACCCAGTTCGTGCCGGCCGACGTCCAAGGCCAGCTCTACGAGCGGTGGGTTGAGGGTGGCTACTTCTGCGCCGACGCGACGAGTGACAAGCCGCCGTACTCGATGGTCATTCCGCCCCCGAATGTCACCGGAAGCCTGCACGTGGGCCATGCCCTGGGCCACACCTTGATGGATGCGCTGACCCGCCGAGCCCGGATGCGTGGCTACGAGACGCTTTGGCTGCCCGGCATGGATCACGCCAGCATCTCGGTGCAGAACCTCGTCGAGCGGCACCTGGCCGAGACCGAGGGCAAGAGTCGGTTCGATTACAGCCGGGAGGAATTCATCGCCCGGACTTGGGCGTGGAAGGAGGAGTACGGCGGCAGGATCCTCGGTCAGATGCGCCGGCTAGGCGACGGCGTCGACTGGTCCCGTGAGCGCTTCACGTTGGACGACGGACTGTCGCGTGCCGTGCAGACGATCTTCAAGCAGCTCTACGACGATGACCTGATCTACCGCGCCGAACGGATCATTAGCTGGTGCCCGCGTGACCTCACCGCGCTCAGCGACATCGAGGTCGATCACGCCGACGAGGACGGTGAGCTCGTCTCGATCCGGTACGGCGGCGGCGCCAACGGCGAACCGTCGATTGTCGTCGCGACAACACGACCCGAGACCATGCTCGGCGACACCGCGGTAGCCGTGCATCCCGATGACGAGCGGTATGCGCAACTCGTCGGAACCGAGATCACCCTGCCGCTCACCAACCGGCGTATCCCGGTCATCGCCGACAGCCAGGTCGACCCGTCGTTCGGCACCGGTGCCGTCAAGGTGACCCCTGCTCACGACCCGAATGACTTCGAGATCGGGCGACGGCACCGCCTGCCCAGCGTGGTGATGATGGACGAGCGGGCGATCATGACGGTTCCCGGACCGTTCAACGGCCTCGACCGCCTCGAGGCGCGTGCGGCGGTCATCGGCGCGCTGCGCGAAGAAGGCCGCATCGTCGCCGAGAAACGGCCCTACGTCCACGCCGTCGGGCACTGTTCCCGATGCAACACGGTGATCGAACCAAGGCTGTCGCTGCAGTGGTTCGTGCGCGTCGCGTCGCTGGCGAAGGCGGCGGGTGACGCCGTGCGGGACGGGCGGGTGGTGATTGAGCCCGCGTCGCTCGCGCCGCGGTACTTCGCCTGGGTCGACAACATGCACGACTGGTGCATCAGCCGCCAGTTGTGGTGGGGCCATCGCATCCCGGTGTGGTACTCGCCCGACGGCGAGCCCGCCTGCTTCGGGCCCGAGGAGTCGCCGCCACCGGGCTGGACCCAGGATCCCGACGTTCTCGATACCTGGTTCTCCTCGGCGCTCTGGCCGTTCTCCACGCTTGGCTGGCCGGAGCAGACCGCCGACCTGAACAGGTTCTATCCGACGACGGTGCTCGTCACGGGCTACGACATCCTCTTCTTCTGGGTCGTGCGGATGATGATGTTCGGCCTGTACGCGATGGACGACACCGTCCCCTTCGGCACCGTCGTGCTGCACGGCCTGATTCGCGACCAGAACGGCAAGAAAATGTCCAAGTCGAAGGGCAACACCGTCGACCCGCTGGACTGGATCGATGCTTACGGAGCGGACGCGGTGCGCTTCACCTTCGCCCGCGGCGCCAACCCGGGGGCGGACGTCCCGGTCGGCGAGGAGTGGGTCCAGAGTTCGCGGAACTTCGGCACCAAGTTGTGGAACGCGACCCGGTTCGCGCTGCTCAACGGTGCCACGGTTGCCGGTGATCTTCCGCCGGCCGTGACCGGTCCGGACGCATGGATCCTGTCGCGCCTGCAGTCGGTGATCAACGAGGTGGACGCGCACTTCGAGCGCTACGAATTCGCGAAGGCCGCCGACCTGCTCTACCACTTCGCCTGGAACGAGATCTGCGACTGGTACGTCGAACTGGCCAAGGTCGCCCTTGCCGGCCCGTCGGCCGACGTGTCGCGACGGGTACTCGGCGAGGTGCTCGATACATTGCTGCGCCTGCTGCACCCGATGATGCCCTTCATCACCGAGACGCTCTGGACGGCGCTCACCGGTGGCGAGTCGCTGGTCATCGCTTGCTGGCCGGCGGCCGATCCCTCGCGGATCGACCCGGAAGCTGAGCGCGGCGTCGCCGCCGTGCAAGCCGTGGTCGGGGAGGTGCGGCGATTCCGCTCCGACCAAGGCATCAAACCCGCGCAGCGCGTTCCCGCGCGGTTGCTCGGGCTGACGTCTGGCGAGGCCGAAATCCGGTCGCTGCTGCGATTGGCGCTACCCAACGACAGCTTCGTGGCG
>JBDUCV010000022.1:0-32936 GCA_040003255.1 Actinomycetota bacterium | reverse complement strand
TCCAGGCGCCACAGGAGGCCCAACGGCCGCAGGAGACATGGTCAGCTCACGCACCAGCACGTACTGCGCGTGGTTGGTGTCTTGGTACTCATCGACCAGCACGTGCCGGAACCGGCGGCGATACCGCTGCGCCACGTCGGGATGGCCCTGCAGGAGCTGGACCGTGCGCATGATCAGGTCGTCGAAGTCGAGCGCATGCGCCTCGACGAGGCGCCGCTGGTAACGGGTGTAAGCCTCGGCGAGCACCTTCTCGTGCGCGTTCGTGGCCCGGTCGGCCCACTGCTCGGGGGTGACCAGCTCGTTCTTCAAGTTGCTGATCTGCGCCGAGAGGCTGCGCGCCGGATAGCGCTTGGGGTCGAGGTCGAGATCGCGCCCGACCAAGGTCATCAACCGCTTGCTGTCGTCTGCGTCGTAAATCGAGTAGCTCGACCGAAGGCCCAGCGTCGAGGCTTCAGCGCGAAGGATGCGTACGCACATCGAATGGAACGTGCTCACCCACATTGTCTTCGCGCGCGGCCCGACCAAGGCAGCGACGCGCTCCTTCATCTCTCCGGCAGCCTTGTTGGTGAAGGTGATTGCCAGCACCTCGCCGGGATGCGCCCCCCGCTCGGCGAGCAGATACGCCACCCGATGGGTCAGCACCCGGGTCTTGCCCGAGCCCGCGCCAGCGACGATCAGCAGCGGGCTTCCCTGGTGCAGCACGGCGGCGCGCTGTTGCGGGTTGAGGCCGTCGAGCAGGGTGGCCGGGTCGGCCGCGATCCGCGTCCGCGGCCGTCGGTCGGAAGCGGTGACCGGTGCATCGATCTCGGCGCTCATCTCGCCAACCAGCCTACGGGCGGCCGCACACGTGCACCGGCGCACGGCTTGCCGCGAACGTGATGGCGTGCGACCATCGACGACGTGCGCAACCAGGCCAGCCGATTTTTCTACGGGTACCGCAGCTCGGTGCCCGTCGCTGCTGGCTGAACATTCCACCGCCACCGACGCCCCGGGCCCGACAGCCCCGGGGCGTTTCTCGTGTCTGGGGCCCGACCACCTTCGAGAGGGACCACCATGACCGCCACCGCCATTCCGGGCGACACCAGCGTCGCCGCCGCGGATAAGATCACGCTGCTGCGTGACCAGATTGATGCGTTGGACGCTCAGGTTGCCCATCTCGTCGCTGAGCGAATCCAGCTGTCCAAGCGGATTCAGGCCGCCCGGATGAGCGCCGGCGGAACTCGCCTGCAGCTCGGACGCGAGCGGGTGGTGCTGGACGGATACCGGCAGGTGCTCGGCCCGGACGGACCGGTGCTGGGCGAGGTCGTATTGCGGCTGTGCCGCGGCGCGCGCTGACCCCGTCCGGGGGCGGCCGGGGGGCGGCCGGGGGCAGCCGGCGAGGGTCAGAGCATTCTTCGGTCAACTGCCCAGCGGGTCAGCTGGTGCCGATTGGACAACTGCAGCTTGCGCAACACGTTGGACGCATGGGTCTCTACGGTCTTGATGGAAATGAACAGCTCGGATGCGATCTCCTTGTAGGCGTAGCCGCGGGCGAGTAGCCGTAGCACTTCCAGCTCGCGTGGTGTGAGCTGATCGAGTTCCGGGTCGACGGATGGCACGACCGGGGCGTCGCGGAACGCGTCCAGCACGAAGCCGGCCAGCCGGGGACTGAAAACCACGTCCCCGTCGGCGACTCGGCGGATCGCGTCCGCCAATTCCCGAGCCGAGATCGTCTTGGTTACATAGCCCTTGGCGCCGGCGCGGATCACCGCTATCACGTCCTCGGCGGCATCGGACACCGACAACGCCAGGAAACGGGTGTCGGGCACCTCGGCCGCGACGCCGCCAAGCACCGCCAGGCCGCCGCCGTCGGGCATGTGCACATCGAGCAGCACGACGTCTGGGCGCCGATGCCGAATGCCGGCGATCGCCTCCGATACCGAACCGGCCTCGCCGATTACCTCGACCGAATCGCCGAGCTCAGCCCGGACGCCAGCGCGGAACATGCCGTGGTCGTCGACCAGGAAGACGGTTGGCGTACTCATCGCTGGACTCCCAGTGGCATCCTGAGTTCGACTTCGGTACCGCCGCCGACGCCGCTGCGCACCTTGACCTGCCCACCGTGACGCTCGACCCGGCCGATGATCGACCCTCGAACACCCTGCCGGTCGGCCGCGATCGCGTCGAGGTCGAAGCCGACGCCGCGGTCGCGGACGTAGATGGTGCAAGCGCCCGCGTCGACTTCGGCGTAAAGCGACACGGACGCGACGCCCGCGTGTTTGGCTGCGTTCACCAGCGCCTCGCGGCTGGCCGCGACAAGCGCGTTCAGCCCGTCGTCCAGGGCGGCGTCGCCCACGACCACGGCGTCGACGCTGATGGCATAGTCGTCCTCGACCTCACCGGCCATCGTGGTCAGCGTCTCGGCGAGCTGGCCGGACAGCGTCCGGGTGCCGTAAAGCAAGGTGCGTAGCTCACGTTCCTGACCGCGCGCCAGCCGGGCCACCTCCCGCGAGGACTCGGCATTGCGCTGGATCAGCGCCAGGGTTTGCAGCACCGAATCGTGTAGGTGCGCGGCGAGCTCGGCCCGCTCCTGCGAACGGGCCCGCTCATAGCGTTCGGTATTCAAGTCACCGACCATCCGGACCCACCACGGACCGGTGATCAGTCCGAGGCCGACGACGGTGACGAGCACCGCTAGCAGGCCGCTGCCGACGGCGCTGATGTTGGCCCGGGCGAGCACCAGCACGCCACCGGCGACAACCAGCCCGACGCCGCCGATCAGCCGGATCCGGCCGACCCCGGCTGCGGGGCCGGCGCCGAGCGAGGTACGCGACCATTGCGTCCAGCGGCGCCGCTGGGTGTCGGAAGCTTGTCGCCAGATCAGCGCGCCGCCAAGGCAAGCGAGCATCGCCGGAACGAACAATCCGCCGAGCGAGACGGAGAAGTGGCGGGGGGCCTGGGTGACGGCGAGCAGGGCGAGCGTTCCGACGACGCCCGCCGCGGCGAACTCCAGCCGGGAGGCAGCTCGGCTCGCCGGACGGCCCTCGGGGTCTGTCGGAAGGACGATCCAGTAGGCGGCGTACAGGATCAGGCCGAGGCCCGACGCGCCGGTCATCAGCACGAATACCAGCCGCACCACGTTCGGGGACAGGCCCAGGTGGTCGGCGATCCCGCTTGCCACCCCGCCGAACACGCGTCCCTCGGTTCGCCGGTAAAGCCGCGGCGAAAGGGGGGAGGTCGCACGCACGTCGAGCGCCGGCGGAGCCGAGGCTGCAGGCATGCGGGGTTCGGCGCTCACCGGTCAATGATCGCTGCTCGGGCGGCGTGCCGGTATCCGGAATCGCACCCAGTCACGGTAGTCGGCGGTTCAGGGTGAAATCAGGGACGTACCCGATGCGCGCGTACCGGCGATCACCGCATTCTCGGTCCTATGACGAACATGATCGATCAGCCGACACCCCCCAAACCGCCGCCGAGCGAGCCGCCGTCCGGCCAACCCTCAGCTGGCGACGTGCCGCCGACGGCTGGCCCGACGCCACGGCGGCTGCTGCGCCGAAGCAGCACCGACCGCGTCGCGTCCGGCGTATGCGGCGGACTTGGTGCGTACTTCGGCGTCGACCCGGTGTTGTTCCGGGTGCTGTTCGCCACAACGGCGTTCCTCGGCATCGGCATTGTCGGTTATCTAATTGCTTGGGCGGCGATGCCCGAACAAGGCACGCCCACGTCGGCGGCCGACCGGTTCGCCGGCGAACTGCGCCGTCGGCGGGTCCCGTTGTGGCTGGTGGTCATCGCTGCGGGCGCAATCGGGTGGGCAGTGCTGTCTAGCTTCTTGTCACCGTGGCCGTTCTTCCCGGTCGCCGCCGCCGCCATCGTGCTGATCATCGCGCTGAACCGCCGTTCCTCGAGCCCGCCGCGTTTGGCCGGCTCGGCCTATTACGCCGCCCCCGCGCAGCAGACCGTGCCGTACCAGGTGAGCGACGCTCCGCCCGCCGACTACCGCCCGGTGGGTTCGGAGCTGGGCGACTGGGTGCGCGAGTCCGCCGCATCGTGGCGTGAGCGCCGGGCCCGCAATCGCCCGATGCGCATCGCCGCGTGGGGTGTGCTGGGTGCCGCACTCGGCACGCTGGCGATCGCGGATGCCGTGAGCGATATCCGGATCCCCGTCTACTTCTGGACCACGACCGCGATCGTCGTTGGCTCGCTGATCGTCGGCGCCGTGATCCGGCGACCGGTGTGGGGGCTGGCCGTGCTGGTCATTCCGTCGATCCTCGGCGGCTTGGCGTTCGGTGGCACGCGGGTGAGCTTCCACGACGGATCGGGAGATCGGCTCTACACCCCGCGTTCGGCGGCTGATCTGCACGCGCAATACCGGATGGCATTCGGCCGCAGCACGTTCGACCTACGCGAACTGCCGCCCGGCGACGGTCGCACCGTGCGGATACAACAGGCAGCCGGTGAGGTCAAGATCATCGTGCCGCGATCGGCGGACGTGCGAGTGCATGCCGCGCTGCGTGCCGGCGCCATCACATTGGACGGCGCAGAGGTGCACTCTGGATTCAACTTCGACCGGGACGTGGTGCTCGGGTCGGCGGGTCGCGAGCAGCTCACCCTCGACGTGCGGGTCGAGGAAGGCGCCGTCACGATCGGGTACGCGCCCTGACCTGCGCGATGGTGGTCCGGCTAGCTCTCATTCCCACTCGATGGTGGCCGGTGGCTTGCTGGTCAGGTCGAGCACCACCCGGTTCACGTGCCGAACCTCGTTGGTGATTCTGGTCGAAATTCGTTCCAGCACGTCGTAGGGCACTCGCGTCCAGTCCGCGGTCATCGCGTCCTCGCTCGACACCGGACGCAGCACGATCGGGTGGCCGTAGGTTCGGCCGTCTCCCTGCACCCCGACCGAGCGTACGTCGGCGAGCAGCACCACCGGACACTGCCAAATCTCGCCATCGAGGCCGGCCGCCGACAGCTCGGCCCGGGCAATCGAGTCGGCCCGGCGCAGGACGTCCAGCCGCGCTTCGGTGACCTCGCCGACGATGCGGATCGCCAGCCCGGGACCGGGAAAAGGCTGCCGTTGAACGATGTCGCGGGGCAAGCCGAGTTGCTCGCCGAGTCGGCGCACCTCGTCCTTGAACAGCGAGCGCAACGGCTCGATCAACCCGAACTGCAGGTCGTCGGGCAGCCCGCCGACGTTGTGGTGGCTCTTGATGTTCGCCGTGCCGGAACCGCCTCCGGACTCGACCACGTCCGGGTAGAGCGTGCCCTGCACGAGGAAGTCGACGCCGTCCCGGTGCACGACCTCGCGAGCGGCTTGCTCGAACGCGCGGATGAACTCGCGACCGATGACCTTGCGCTTCTCCTCGGGATCGGTGACCCCGGCGAGCGCGTCGAGGAACTGTCCCGCGGCGTCGACGACCTTGAGCCGGACGCCGGTCGCCGCGACGAAGTCCCGCTCGACCTGCTCGGCCTCGCCTCGGCGCAACAGCCCGTGGTCGATGAACACGCAGGTCAGCTGGTCACCGATCGCGCGCTGCACGAGGGCGGCGGCCACGGCCGAGTCGACGCCACCCGACAGCCCGCAGATGACCCGCTTGCCACCGACCTGAGCCCGGATCGCGGCCACTTGGTCGTCAATGATGTTCGCCTCGGTCCACTGAGGGCGTGCGCCGGCCAGGTCGTAGAGGAACCGCTGCAGGATCTGCTGACCGTGCTCAGAATGTAGGACCTCTGGGTGGAACTGCACGCCGGCCAGCCGGCGGCCGAGGTCCTCGAACGCCGCGACTGGGGCGCCCGCGGTCGAAGCGATGACGGTAAAGCCGGGTGGCGGTGCGGTGACCTCATTGCCGTGGCTCATCCACACCTGCTGCGACGCGGGTAACCCGCGCATCAGCACACCGGGCGTGGTCACGATGAGCGGGGTTCGGCCGAATTCGCTGGCGCCAGTGTCGGCGACCTCGCCGCCGAGCGCCTGGGTCATGGCCTGGAAGCCGTAGCAGATGCCGAAGACCGGTACACCCGCATTGAACAATCCGGGATCGGCCTGCGGGGCACCGTCCGCGTAGACCGAGGACGGGCCGCCGGACAGGATGATTGCCCTCGGCCGGCGAGCCAACAGATCGGCCACCGATGTGGTGTGCGGAACGATCTCGGAGTAGACGTGCGCCTCGCGGACCCGCCGGGCGATCAGCTGCGCGTATTGGGCTCCGTAATCGACGACCAGCACCACGTCCGGCTGCACGATAGGAAGTCTATGGGTCGAGGGCTGCAGAATTGCGCAGTCCGGTCCAAACCAACTCCGACTTGAGAGCACACTGACCCCGTGGCCAAAGACATCCGGACCAGAGTGTGGCGCAACGGGACTCTCGAAGCCGAAAACTTCCCGTTCGAGCAGGTCTCGGACTACCTCGAGCAGGACGACTGTCTGGTCTGGGCCGACCTCTGCTCCCCCGACGCGCACCGGTTGAACGAGCTGGCCGATGAGCTGAGTCTGGACCCGCACGCCGTCGAGGACGCGGTTATGCCCCGAGAACGTCCCAAGGCCAGCCGCTACGGCACGCACACGTTCATCGCCGCCTACGGCCTGCGGTATGACCACGACACGGGGGATATGTCGGCGTCGCAGGTCTCAGCGTTCGTGCTCGCCCGAGGGGTGTTCACCGTGCGGCAGAGCGAGGACTTCGGAATGGACGAGGTGGTGCAGATCTGGGACGACAACGCAGACCTGATCAAGTTCGGACCGAAGGCCCTCGTTTGGGGTCTGCTCGACGTCATCGTCGACGGGCACTTCGTCGCCATCGAGGCACTCGACGACGCCGTCGAGGAGATCGAGGACATCCTCTTCGACGCGTCCGGCCGCAACAGTGCCACCGTGCAGCGCCGGTCGTACACGATGCGAAAGTCGCTCGTCGAGGCGCGCCGCGCAATCCTGCCGATGCGCGAGGTCGTCAGCACCGTCATGCGCCGGGCGGCCGAGAGCCACCCGCATCCAGAGATGGATCCCTACTTCAACGACCTCTACGACCACGTGCTGCGTGCCACCGAATGGACCGAGTCACTGCGCGACATGATCACCACGATCTTCGAGACCAACCTCTCGCTGGCCGACGCCCGGCTGAACATCGTGATCAAGAAGCTCACATCCTGGGCCGCGATCATCGCGGTGCCAACCGCAATCACCGGGTTCTACGGCCAGAACGTCCCCTACCCGGGGTTCGGGGCGCATTGGGGATTCTGGTTCAGCACAAGCGTGATCGTGGTTCTGTGCGCCGTGCTCTGGACCCAGTTCCGCCGACGCGACTGGCTCTGACCCTGACCGCCCCTGACCGCCGCCCGCTGGCTCAACGGCGGACGGTGCGGATGAGCTCCACCTTCTGGAACTCCTTGACCGACGAGTAGCCGCACTTGCCCATCACTCGGCGCAGCGCGCCGAACAGATTGCGCTCACCGCTCGGGTCACTCGTCGGGCCGAGAAGCACCTCCTCCAGCGACGGACGTTCGGACTCGCCGTAGCCGGGCGGCACCACGGCCGAGCGGGGTAGCCGGGGGTGCGAGGCGGTCGCATCCCAGAACCGCCCACCGCCCGGCGATTCCGCTGCGGCGGCCAACGCGTCGCCGAGCATCACCGCATCCGCCCCGCAGGCCAGCGCCTTTGCGATGTCACCACCGGTGGCGATGTCGCCGTAGGCCACGAGATGCACGTAACGTCCACCCGTCTCGTCCAAGTAATCGCGGCGGGCCGCGGCGGCATCGACGATTGCCGTCGCCATCGGCACGTCGATGCCGAGCACCGCGTGGGTGGTCGAGCCGAGGTGCGCGCCGTAGCCGACGATCACCCCCGCGGCGCCGGTGCGCATCAGGTGCAGCGCCGTCTGGTAATTCGCGCAGCCACCCACGAGCACCGGCACGTCGAGGTCGGCGATGAATGTCTTCAGGTTCAGTCCCGTCGCCTCGCGGTGTGATGCAACGTGCTCGGCGGAGATCACCGTGCCCTGGATGACCAGCAGATCGACACCTTCGGCCAGCGCATGCGGCGCCAGTTCGACGGTGTGCTGCGGCGAAAGCCGGACCGCAACGCGCACGCCGGAGTCGCGCAGTTGGCCGATCCGCTTGCGCAGCAACTCCGGCGACACCGGTCGGGAATAGCCGGCCTGTAGGGCACGCGGGTCGACGCCCAGTCCGCTCAACCGCTCGTCCGCGTCGTCGTGCCGAGTCCACAGCCCCTCCCCGTCGAGGACGGCGAGGCCGCCGAGTCGTTCGATCTCGACGACGGTGGCCGGCGAGACGACCGCGTCGGAGGGCGCGGCGACCAGTGGCAGCTCGAAGGTGTGCGCGTCGATCTGCCAGGCTGTCGACACCACGGACGACCCCCGTGTACGCCGGGTCGGTACCAACGCGAGCTCGTCGAGGTGGTAGCCCCGCCGGGCGTCGCGGCCCAGACCGATCTCCAGTGTCTCCGGCATGGCGCCGAGTCTGCCTTACCCAGCTGCTGCGGTATCGATCGATCAGCCGCCGAGGTAGGCGCGGGCCACCGCGTCGTCGTTAAGGAGTTGCTCGGCCGGCCCCTGCACGCTGAGCCGGCCGGATTCGAGGACATAGGCATAGTCGGCGACCTCGAGCGCGGCAAGGGCGTTCTGCTCGACGAGCAGCACCGTTACGCCCTGGTCGCGAATCGTGGTGATCGTTTCAAAGATCAGGTCGACCAGTACCGGCGCGAGCCCCATCGATGGTTCGTCGAGCAGCAGCAGCTTCGGCTTGCCGAGCAGGGCCCGCGCGACGGCCAGCATCTGCTGCTCGCCGCCGGACAACGTCCCAGCCT
This sequence comes from Actinomycetota bacterium, assembly GCA_040003255.1. Taxonomy (GTDB): domain Bacteria; phylum Actinomycetota; class Actinomycetes; order Mycobacteriales; family Jatrophihabitantaceae; genus JBDUCV01. Next base: position 24,145 of record JBDUCV010000022.1, on the reverse strand, counting down.
TCTGGCTCAGCCGCTCGCGCAGGATCGGGAACAGCCCGAGCACCCGCGCCCGGTCCTCGGCGATGCCAGCAGGATCGCGGCGCAGGAATGCACCAAGTTCGAGGTTCTCGCCCACCGTCATCCGCTGGAAGATCCGCCGTCCTTCGGGCGATTGGCAGATGCCGAGCTTGACGACGTCATGGCCCGGCACGCCGTGGATCCGTTTGCCCTCGAAGAGCACCTCGCCACTACGCGGACGCAGCAGGCCCGAGATCGTGCGCAGGGTGGTGGACTTTCCGGCCCCGTTGGATCCGATCAACGTGACGATCTCGCCCTGGTAGACGTCGACGTCAAGACCCTTGACCGCGGCAATGTTGCCGTAGCTGACGTTGAGGTCGCGCAGCGCGAGCAATGGCGTGCCCGTGCCGCGACGTCCCGGCTTCTCGGTGGTCTCCTGAGTCGCGGTCATGCCAGCCGCCGCCCTTCGCGGGTGCCCGTCTTGCCGAGGTAGGCCTCGACGACGCGCTCGTTGGTGCGGATGTCGTCCGGGCTTCCCTCGGCGATCTGGGCGCCACGATCCAGCACGGTGATCCGTTCGCTGACCTTCATGACCACGCTCATGTCGTGCTCGATGAGCAGCACCGACAGGTCTTTCTCATCGCGCACCCGGTAGACGAACTCGACGAATGTCGCCGACTCCTGCGGGTTCATGCCCGCCGTCGGCTCGTCGAGCAACAACACTTTCGGCCGCAGCGCCAGGGCCCGGGCGACCTCGAGCCGGCGCTGATCTCCGTATGACAGGTTGCGCGCGTACTCGTCGGCGGTCGGACCGATGCCCACGAACTCGAGCAGCTCGCGTGCTTGCTCGCGAGACTCGCGCTCCTCACGACGCTGGCCAGGCAGGCGCAGCACCGTGCTGGCGATGCCCGATCGCAGGTGCGGATGCATGGCGACCATGACGTTCTCTTCGGCCGTCATCAGGTTGAACAGTCGAATGTTCTGGAAGGTGCGCGCCAGTCCCCAGCCGGCGATCTTGTGCGGGCTCTTGCCGGTGACGTCACGTCCGTTGAGCAGCACCCGGCCGGACGTCGGCCGGTAGAGACCGGTGAGAATGTTGAAGAAGGTGGTCTTGCCCGCCCCGTTCGGGCCGATGAGGCTGACGACCGAGTGCGGCGGGATGGTGAAGGTGACGTCCTTGACGGCGACCAGGCCGCCGAACTGAATGGTGATGTTTTCAGCGCTCAGCACGTCAGGGCCGTCGGAGCCGTTCGGCGCCGTCGCGGGCGAGGCGGTGCTCTCGGTCGTATCGGTCACAGCTGGCGCCCCTTGTCCCCGGCGAACTCAACCTGATCGCCGGGCTCAACCGGCTCGACGACGATGCCCGATTCCGCTTTCACGGTCGACTGCCCTGCTTCGACATCGGAGCCGACCGCCTCGAGTTCGGTGCGAGACGGCTCGCGAAGGATCCGCTGGGTGCGACGCTCGGGGATCAGACCCTCGCGGCGGAACAGCATCATCAATACGAGAATCACGCCGAAGATCAGGTAGTTGTAGCCGGGGAAGTCGATGTTCGTGCCGAACTGGCTGTTGAACGTGTCACCGAACTGGGCAAGACCCGTCGAGTTGATCCACGACAGCGCGAGTGCTCCGACGATAACCCCCCAGACGTTGCCCATGCCGCCAAGGACGACCATCAGCAGGATGGTGATCGAGTACGCGAAGCTGAAGGTCGGGAAGGTAGTGCCGACGAGTGTCGCGTACGCGACACCGCCGAGACCGCCGAACGCGGCTCCGACCGCGTAGGCCGACAGCTTGGCCTTGACGAGCGGGATCCCCATCATGCCGGCAGCGAGCTCGTCCTCGCGGATCGCGAGCCACGCGCGGCCGAGCCGACCCTCGCGGATACGCAGCGAGATCAAGACGCAGACGGCCACCAGGATGGCGTACACCACGAACTTGATGTCGAGGTCGAATGCGCCAAGTGCCGGCTTGACGCCCTGGATATGGCTGAAGGGCCCGGTGCCGATCGCGTCGACGGGGCCGATGCCCTTGTCGCCATTGGAGATATTGATTCCGCCGATGTCTTCGGCGTTGCGGAAGAACTGCGGGATGATCTCGCCGAACCCGAGCGTGACGATAGCGAGATAGTCGCTGCGCAGCCGCAGCGTCGGCGTACCGATGATGATGCCCCAGAGCGCACAGAACGCCGCGGCGATGATCAGCACGAGCCAGAAGCTGATGTGAATCCCGGTCGCCTTGTCGGTGACCGACGGCGACCCGATGTGCAGGGTGAGGCTCCATTCGTCGCCGGCGAACGTCGACATCAGCCAGGCTGCGGTGTAGCCACCGATCGCCCAGAACGCGACGTAACCCAGGTCGAGCAAGCCGGCGTACCCGACGACGATATTCAGCCCGAGCGCCATGATCACCCAGATCATGGAGTTGTTGATCGCCGAGATCGGCATCCAGTCGTTGACCGGGGTGGCGACGGAATCCTGCACGTTCGGCAGGATGGAGTGGTAGAAGACGAACACAACGACCGCGAGGGCGGTCAACGCCACCGGCCAGACGATCGAGGACCGACTTCGCCCATGCGGGCGTTGTTCGGTGGCTGGCTTGGGTGCAACAGCAGTCACGGCTACACCTTCTCCGCTACGCGTCGACCGAAAAGTCCCTCGGGTTTGAAGACCAGTACCAGGATGAGGATGGCGAAGACGACAGTCTGCGACCACTTTTGGCCTAAGCCGTAGGGCGCGCCGTCGTTGAGCCCCTGGATGAGCCCGATCAGGATGCCGCCGACAACGGCGCCGACAAGGTTGCCGATACCGCCCAGAACCGCGGCGGTGAAGGCGATCAGGCCGAGCTGGAATCCGGAGTCGTATCGAGTGGTGCCGATGGTCTGCACGTACAGCACACCGGCGGCGCCGGCCATCGCACCGCCGAGAGCGAAGGTGAACGAAATCGTGCGATTGACATTGATGCCCATCAAGCGCGCGCCGTCCTGGTCTTGCGCGGTTGCACGCATAGCCCGGCCCTGCTGCGTGCGCTGCACGATGTAGGTCAGCCCGGTGAGCAGCAGTGCGGTGACGACGAGAACGACCAGCAGACTCCAGCGCACGAGTACCCCGGCGATCCGGAACCCGTCGTGGGGCAGCACGGTCGGCCACTGCCGTGGCGCTGATCCGGTCGCCCAGCTTCGCAGTCCGATTCCTTGGAAGATGAAGCTGAGCCCGACGGCGGTGATCAATGGGGCAAGTTTCGGCGCCGATCGCAGCCGACGGTAGGCGAAGAATTCGGCCCCGACGTTGACCAGCGCGCCGAAGAGCATGGTCGCGAGGATGACCAGAAGCAGCGTGAATGCAGCCGCGACGCCGGGACTCTTGAGCCCTAGCCACTGCGCTGCCATGTGTGCCGACAGCACGGAAGAGAGCATGAACAGGTCACCGTGTGCGAAGTTGATCAGCTCGATGATGCCGTAAACCAGTGTGTAGCCGAGCGCGATCAACGCGTAGAGCGCGCCGTTGTTCAAACCTTCGAGCAGAACGGTGAAGAACCGGGACGGGTCCTTGACCACGTTGGCGACCAGCCAGATGGCAAGGCCAAGCAGGACGACAGCGAGACTAGCCCGCTCGATCGCCTGTCCGAGCCGGATCGGCCGAAGGCGGGGACGTACTGCGGTTGCGGTCACGAAGCACCCTTCTCATGCGGTCCGCGTCATCGCAAGACCGTAGCGCCGATGAGTGACCCGAAGGGCCCGGGCAGCAATTCAAGCTGTCCGGGCCCTTCGTCAGTGACGACTAAACGGGTTGAACCTGAACGAATTCCTGCTTGTGAGCTTTCTCCTGCAGCACCGAGAAGTCCCGGACGGTCGTGTCGCCGGTCTGCGGGTCGATCTTGATTTCCTTGCCGAGCACCGACTCGGCGACCGGTATGGTGATTCCGTCACCCTCGAAGACTGCCTTGGTGACGCTGGCCCGGGTGCCGTCGGATTTCGCGACGGCGGCCAGGATGACCTGGACCGCGGCAACGCCGTAGAGCGGGTAGCTGCCCACCGGGTCGGCTCCGTACTTCGCCTTGTAGGCCGTGACCAGCTTGGCGCCCGCCCCGCCAGCCGCGATGAGCTGGTTGATCGAGAGGCCAGGGAAGGTCACGTACATGCCCTGAGACTCGTTCTGCTTGTCAAGATCCGGGTAACCGGTGAAGCCGTCCGGGCCGATCATCTTGACCTTGGTGTTGTCACCCAGGACGTTGAACTTGTCCTTGACCAGCTGGCCGCCGTTGTTGTCGTAGATGCCGCCGATGTAGAGGCAGTCCGGGTTGGTGGCCTTGATCTTGGTGAACAACGAGGAGTAGTTCGGCTGCTTGCCGTCCCAGGGGTCGTTGCCGAGGACGTTGATGCCGAGCTTCTTCGCCGCCGACGCAAAAGCTTGCGCGACGCCCTGCCCGTAGGTCTGGTTGTCGTTGATGATGTAGCAGTTCTTGACGTGCAGCTTCTCGCTGGCGTACATCGCCGCCGCCGTGCCCTGGAAGTCGTCGGTGCTGATCACGCGGGCGTAATTCTTCTTGCCGGTTGGCTGGTACTTCTCCGGCTCACCGGCGTTCCACTTCTTGGTCAGGCCGGGGTTGGTGTTGGCGTCGGAAACCATCAGCATCGGGCCGGATGGATCCTGGTTCAGCACCGGCGTCTGGATCTTGGCGCAGCCTGAGTTGTAGGTGCCCATGACGGCGATCTCGTCCTTTGTGGAGACGTGCTTCTGCGCGTTCTGTGCACAGGTTGCTTCGTCCCACTGGCCCTTGGCCGCCGTGGAGTCGTCGTAGGCCTTGAACTCGATCTTGAAGTTACCGGCCTTGTGGCCGATCTGGTCCAAGTAGAGCTGGATGATCTTGTTCGTCGAGTCCGACGTGTCTTTTGACGAACCCTGCAGTGGCAGGTCGGTGGAGAGGGTCAGCGTCTTGCCGCTGCCGCCACCCGAGTTGCTGCCGCCGCTGCTGCCGCCGCTGCTGCTCGAACTCTTACAAGCTGCCAACGACAGCGAGGCGACCGCGATGGCGACGCCTGCACACATGATCGAGCGATAACGCACGATTCCTCCTGGTGATCGGTTGCCACCGGCGCGCCGATGCGCCTGCGACCCGGTGTGGCTCGGGTGCGTGAAGACTAGACCGAAAACACGCTGGTGAATCCTCGCCGTCCATGACCCGTGACCGTGTCGTTATGCAGACGTGCTGTTTCGAGGTGTTCGGGTGGCGGGCGCGTAACGGACCTATCGCCCAGAGTAGTTGGGCGCCTCGATCGTCATCTGGATGTCGTGCGGGTGGGATTCGGTGAGCCCGGCCGTGGTGATGCGCACCAGCTGGCCTCGCTCCTGCAGCTCGGCGATGGTGCGCGCACCGGCAAACCCCATGCCCGCCTGTAGGCCGCCTACCAGCTGGTGCGCCACGGCCGCGAGCGGCCCGCGGTAGGGCACCTGGCCCTCAATGCCCTGCGGGACCAGCTTGTCGTCGTCGGCAACATCCTGCTGGCCATAGCGGTCCTTACTGAAGGAACGCTGCTCGCCCCGCGATTGCATGGCGCCCAGGGATCCCATCCCCCGATAGGACTTGAACTGCTTGCCGTTGATGAAGATCAGCTCACCGGGCGATTCCTCGCAACCGGCCAGAAGCGAGCCGAGCATAACGGTGTCGGCGCCCGCGACGATCGCCTTCGGGATATCGCCGGAGTAGTGCAGGCCGCCATCGCCGATCACCGGCACTCCGGCGGGGCGGCACGCCAGCGCCGCGTTGTAGATCGCTGTCACCTGGGGTACGCCCACGCCAGCGACCACCCGGGTGGTGCAGATCGAGCCGGGCCCGACGCCGACCTTGACGCCGTCGGCTCCCGCGTCCACGAGCGCCTGGGCGCCGGCCCGAGTTGCAACGTTGCCGCCGACGACCTCGATCCGGGTTTCTTTTTTCAGCCGGGCGACCATCTCGAGCACCGGCGTCGAGTGACCGTGTGCGGTGTCGACCACGACGAAGTCGACGCCCGCGTCGACCAGGGTGAGCGCGCGCTTGTACGCGTCCTCGCCCACGCCGACGGCCGCGCCGACCACCAGTCGGCCGTGCGGATCCTTAGTGGCGTTCGGGAATTCCTCGCTCTTGGTGAAATCCTTGACGGTGATCAATCCGGTCAGCCGGCCCCGGTCGTCGACCAGCGGCAGCTTCTCGACCTTGTGCCGGGCGAGCAGGGCGAGCGCGTCGGCCTTGCTCACCCCGACCGGAGCGGTCACCAGCGGCATCGGGGTCATCACGTCGCGGACCAGTCGGGACTGGTTGGTCTCGAAGCGCACGTCGCGATTGGTGACGATGCCGAGCAGGACGCCCGCCGCGTCGACAACCGGTGCGCCCGAGATGCGGTAGCGGGCGCACAACGCCTCGACGTCCGCCAGCGTCGCGTCCGGGGAGCAGGTGACCGGATTGGACACCATGCCTGCCTCGGAGCGCTTGACCAGGTCGACTTGGATCGCTTGGTCGTCGGCTGAAAGGTTGCGGTGCAGCACCCCGACGCCGCCTTGCCGAGCCATGGCGACGGCCATCCGCGCCTCGGTCACGGTGTCCATCGCCGAGGAGACGAGCGGGATCCGTACCCAGATGTTCTTGGTGATGCGGGCCGAGGTGTCGGCGTCGTTCGGCACCAAGTCGGACGGGCCTGGCAACAGCAGCACGTCGTCGAACGTCAGGCCAAGGCGGGCGAACTTGGTGGGCAACTCCTCGTCGATGCTCAAACGGAACTCCTCGGCGGTCGGTACCCCATGCTACGGCCGCGGCTGCACCCTCGGTCGACATTGACAGATGTCAGGGTCAAACGGGGACTTACCCGGATGGTGCGCCGGGCCCCCACCAGGGACGCTGGAGTCATGACCGAACAGACCCTCGCCCCGCCCGCCGCTCCTACCATTAGCGCCGCCCGCGCCGTCGACGTCGTCAAGGTGTACGGCTCGGGTGACACCGGTGTGCGCGCGCTCGACCAGGTGAGCGTGGAGTTCCCGCGCGGAGCGTTCACCGCGATCATGGGCCCGTCCGGATCGGGCAAATCCACGCTGATGCACTGCCTCGCCGGGCTCGACGACGTCACGTCAGGGTCCGTGTCGATCGGCGACGTGCAGCTCACCGGGCTCTCGGACAAGAAGATGACCCGGCTGCGCCGCGACCGGGTGGGATTCGTCTTTCAGTCCTTCAACCTAGTGCCGACCCTGACGGCGCTGGAGAACATCACTTTGCCGATCGACATCGCCGGCCGGCGTCCCGACCAGGAATGGCTGCAGACCGTCGTCAGCACGCTCGGCCTGGCCGACCGGCTTGATCACCGGCCGAGTGAGCTGTCCGGTGGCCAGCAGCAACGGGTGGCGTGCGCCCGAGCGCTGGCCAGCCGGCCCGAGATCATCTTCGCCGACGAACCAACCGGCAACCTGGACTCGCGCTCGAGCGGCGAGGTGCTGGGCATCCTGCGCGATTCGGTCGACCGGCTCGGGCAGACCGTCGTGATGGTCACGCACGATCCGCGTGCGGCGAGTTACGCCGACCGGGTGGTGTTTCTCGCCGACGGCCGGGTCGTCGATGAGATGCGCACCCCGACCGCCGACTCGGTGCTGGACCGGATGAAGAACCTCGAGGTCATCTGATGGCCGGCGGAGTCATGCGCCGGGTGTCGTTGCGCAACCTGGCCGCCCACAAGGTCCGCCTCGCGCTGACCTTGATTTCGGTCATGCTCGGTACGGCGTTTGTCAGCGGGTCGTTCGTATTCACCGACACGCTGAAAGGGACGTTCAACAAGCTGTTCGCCAACAGCTTCACCGGGGTGGACGTAGGGGTCAGCCCATCGAGCGGTCGCGGCGCGGGCGTTCCAACGGAGCTGCTGCCGGTCCTGCAGGGTGTGCCGGGGGTGCGCGCCGTCCAGGTCAGCGCGTCCGGCCCCGTGGTGCTGATCGACCGCGACGGCAAGGCGGTAAAGGGCGGCGGTGCGCCGAGCGTTGGCGGGATCTGGTCCCCGGCCGGCGAGAGCCTCGATACCCCGCCGTTGTTCGAGTCCGGACGCGCCCCGTCAGCCAGAGACGAGGTCGTCATCAACTCCGGCGCCGCCGAGAAGGCGCATCTGGGTGCCGGCTCGCGGACCAAGGTGCTGGTGCCGACCGTAGGCATGCTGGACGTGACCGTGAGCGGCGTCTATCGCACCGACACCCAGACCGGGGGCTACGTCGGGGTGCTGTTCCCCCGGGCCGAGGCGCTGCGTCTGTTCAGCGATGGCAGCCACGTTGCGTCGGTCGGCATCGGCGGCTCGGGGGTGGATCAGAAGACCCTGCGCGACCGGGTTGCGCGAGTGCTACCGGCCGGGCTCCAAGCCAAGACAGGCGACCAGCTGCGCGCGGAAACCAAGAACAGCGTCGAGACCGCGCTGTCGTTCGTCAACTACTTCCTGCTCGCCTTCGGCATGATCGCGCTGGTCGTCGGCACGTTCATCATCTACAACACCTTCTCGATGATCGTTGCGCAACGGGTCCGTGAGCTCGCGCTGCTACGCGCGGTGGGGGCCGATCGGCGACAGGTGCGGCGTTCGGTGCTGCTCGAAGCCGGTGTCATCGGATTGATCGGCAGCGCGCTGGGCATCGCGGCCGGCGTCGGCCTGGCCTACGGCCTGCGTGCATTCCTCGACGCGATCGGCAGCGGCCTGCCCGAGGGCGGACTCACGCTGGCCCCGCGAACGATCATCGTCGGCATCGTAGTCGGGCTCGTCGTCACGCTCTTGTCGGCGAATGCACCGTCGCGCCGAGCGGCGAAGACCCCGCCCGTCGCTGCGATGCGCGCGGAGTTCGCCTCGACCGGCACGAGCCTGCGCCGGCGCACACTGATCGGTGCAGCTGTTGCGGCGGTCGGCGCGGCGCTCACCACGTTTGGCGCGGTTTCTTCGGACGCTGGGTCGGGGGCCTCGCTGATCGGCCTCGGCCTGCTCGGCGTCGGTGGCGGAACGATGCTGCTGTCGCCGGCCCTCTCCCGGGTAGTCATCGGCATCCTCGGTCGGGTATTGCACCCATTCGGATCGGTCGGGCGGTTGGCCCGTACCAACGCCGTGCGCAACCCGCGCCGCACTGCGGCCACCGCCTTCGCGCTGACTCTGGGCCTGTTGCTCGTCAGCGGCATCGCCGTCATCGGTGCGTCGGCGAAGAAGAGCATCAACGCAATCGTCGACAACGACGTCACTGCCGACTTCATGCTCACCACCCAGAGTGAGGTGCCGGTGCCGCCAGCAGCCGCGCAGGCCGCGAGTGCCGTCCCCGGCGTCGGTTCGTTCGTCCAAGTGCACGCGCTACAGACCCGTATTGACCGGACGAACGCCGAAGGTGACGCCGTCGACGGCAACCTCACCGACGTTGTCGCGCTCAAAATGCTTTCCGGCACGTTTACCCTCGCCGGCGAGCAGATGGTGATCTCGCAGAAGACCGCAGAGTCGAAGAAGTGGACGATCGGCCAGCGATTGACCCTGTCGCAACCGGGTGGCGTTTCGCGAACGTTGACGATCACCGGCATCTACGCCGACACCCAGCTGTTAAGAAGCTGGATCGTGTCTGGGGACGTCTATCGCGCGCTGACGCCGAAGGATCGCTGGTTCGACGAGGTGGCGCTGATCAGGGCTGCGCCGGACACCGACCAGGCGGCACTGCGCAGGGGCCTCGAGCAGGCGACTGATCCTTTCTACATCGTTCAGGTACAGGACAGGGAGCAATTCAAGGGCCAGCTGGGCAGCCAGATCAACGGGCTGCTCGGCGTCCTCTACGGGCTGCTCGGGTTGGCCATCGTTATCGCGATCCTCGGCATCATCAATACGCTGGCGCTGTCGGTGATCGAACGCCGCCGGGAGATCGGCATGTTGCGCGCCGTCGGGGCGCAACGGGCTCAGGTCCGCCGCACGATCTACCTCGAGTCAATGCTGATCGCGGTGTTCGGCGCGTTGCTCGGGCTGGCTCTCGGCCTCACGTTCGGGGCATTGTTCACCCGTACGCTGCGAAATGAGGGGCTCGGATCGCTGCAGATCCCGTGGGGACAGGCACTGTCCTTCCTCGTCGTTGCGGCGGCCGTGGGGGTACTTGCGGCGCTGTGGCCCGCGATCCGGGCGGCCCGAACCAAGCCGCTGGAGGCCATCGCCGAACCCTGATCCGGCGATGGGTTGGCGATCCGGGCCGGTGTGCCTCTACCGTGGAGGCGTGATTGTGTGGCGCGCCCCCGACGCTGGCGTCCCGACACACCGGGACGTGTCGTGAATCCCGACGACGGCCCGCTCGATCCGTTCCTCGGAGACCCCGACGATCCCGCCGCCGTGCTGGCTGACCCCGACCCGATCGAGCCGCTGAACGACGAGGAACGCGCCGACGTCATGGCCGACTTGCGGGAGCTGGCGCAGTTCCGTGGAGCCCTGGAAACGCGCGGGGTGTGCGGCATCGCGGTAGAGTGCGCCGACTGCGGCGAGCAACATTACTTCGGCTGGGAGCTGATGGCGGCCAACCTGCGGGCCCTGCTCGGTCAGGGACGCACCCACATCCACGAGCCGGCTTTCGACCCGCAGCATGACTCGTACGTGAGCTGGGACTACGCCCGCGGTTACACCGACGCGACCCACGGCGCAATCCGCCCCCGCTGACAAATCACCCAGCGAAACGCGCCACCGGCGCCCGGAGTGGGCACGCAGCGAAAAAAACCTGGCCGGATTGCGTCACCTTCTCTTCGCTCAGTCTTTACACCTCTCAGTAGGGCACGATTCGGTGCCCACATCGGACCGCTGAGTCGGGGGCACCGCCATGAACGAGGTCCGCAGACTGTTCGGAGCGCAATCGGGCCGTCCGCAAGACTGGGAATGGCAAAGCTTGGCCGCGTGCCGGGGCACCGAGACCGCCACGTTCTACCACCCGGAGAACGAGCGCGGACCTCGGCGCGAGCGCCGCGAGCAGATCGCGAAACAGTTCTGCGCCGCCTGCCCGGTCGTCGGCCAATGCTTGCGCTGGGCGCTCGAGACCCGCGAGCCGTACGGCGTGTGGGGCGGCAAGACAGTCGAGGAGCGGGCGAAGCTGCTCAGCCAGCGTTCAGCCTGACGAGCCGCCAGCGTCGCCACAGCTTCCGTCCCCGAACCGGCCCCGCGACACTTAGGCCGAGGGGCCGGGTTCGGTGGCAGTTAGTGGCTGTGCCCGTGGCCGCCGTGGTTGTGCGAGTGCCCGTCATGCGAGTGGTCGTCCGGCTCGGCCGGCTTCTCGACGATCGCGCCCTGCGTCGATAGCACCACCGACGCGACGGACGCGGCGTTAGCCAGCGCCGCCTTGGTGACCTTGACCGGGTCGACCACACCAGCGGCGAGCAGGTCCTCGTACTCGTCGGTCGCCGCATTCAGGCCGTGGGTGGCGGGCAGGTCGGCGACCTTCGCAGCGACGACATAGCCCTCGTGGCCGGCGTTCGTGGCGATCCAGCGCAGTGGCTCGACCAGCGCGCCACGCACTACCCGGACGCCCGTCGCCTCGTCACCTTCTAGGCCGAGGTCGCCGTCGAGTGAGCTGCTCGCGTGCAGCAGGGCGGTACCGCCACCGGCGATGATGCCCTCGTCAACGGCCGCGCGGGTCGCCGCGATGGCGTCCTCGATGCGGTGCTTGCGCTCCTTGAGCTCGACCTCAGTGGCCGCGCCAACCTTGATCACGCCGACGCCACCGGCCAGCTTGGCCAGTCGCTCCTGCAGCTTCTCGCGGTCCCAGTCGGAATCGGTGTCATCGATCTCCCGGCGAATCTGGGCGATGCGCGACTCGATCGTCGCCTGGTCCCCGGATCCGTGCGTCACGGTAGTGGTGTCCTTGACGACGACGACGCGACCAGCCCGGCCCAGCACGTCGAGCCCTACCTGGTCGAGCTTGAGGCCGACTTCGGCGGCGACGACCTGCGCGCCCGTGACGATCGCGAGATCCTGCAGGAACGCCTTGCGGCGATCCCCGAAAAACGGCGCCTTGACCGCAACAGCCGGGAAGGTCTTGCGGATGGAGTTGACGACCAGCGTCGAAAGCGCCTCGCCGTCGACGTCCTCGGCGATGATCACCAGCGGCTTGCTCTGCTCGACGACCTTTTCGAGCAACGGCAGAAGATCGGCGATCGACGAGATCTTCTGCGTGGTGATCAGCAGGTAGGGATCCTCGAGCACCGTCTCGGCGGCCTCGGCGTCGGTGATGAAGTAGGGGCTGATGTAGCCCTTGTCGAATTGCATGCCCTCGGTGAACTCGAGTTCGGTCGTGAGGGTATTGGACTCCTCGACGGTGATCACGCCGTCCTTGCCGACCTGAGTGAACGCCTGGCCGATCAGCCTGCCGATCTCGGGGTCTTGGGCAGAGATGGTCGCGACATGCGCGATCTCCTTCTCTCCGTCGACCGGGATGGCCGCCTTGTCGAGGGCGGTGCTGACCGCTTCGACGGCGGCGTCGATGCCGCGCTTGAGGGAGGCGGGGTTGGCGCCGGCGGCGACATTGCGCAGGCCGGCGTTGACCAGAGCCTGCGCCAGGACGGTCGCGGTCGTGGTGCCGTCGCCCGCGACGTCGTTGGTCTTGGTGGCCACCGACTTGGCGAGCTGGGCGCCCAGGTTCTCATAAGGGTCGGTCAGCTCGACCTCACGGGCAATGGTCACGCCGTCGTTGGTGATCACAGGCGGCCCGAAGGACTTGTCGAGCACCACGTTGCGGCCCCGCGGGCCGAGTGTGACCTTGACCGTGTTGGCCAGCTTGTCGACACCGCGCTCAAGCGCGCGGCGGGCGTCCTCGTCGAAGCTGAGGATCTTCGCCATGTGGTTCCCTTCTTGAGGAAGACAGTGCCCCGCCCCGTGCTGGGGTCGGGGCACTGCCAGTGGTGAGCGTGGGCGACCAGGTGGCGGCCCAACCGAAACCGGAACCGCGCGAGCGAAGCGGGCTCCGATTGGGTAGCGGCGCCTTCGAGTCGGCTTACTTCTCGATGATGGCCAGCACGTCGCGGGCCGAGAGGACGAGGTACTCCTCACCCGCGTACTTGACCTCGGTGCCGCCGTACTTGCTGTAGAGCACGACGTCGCCAACGCTCACGTCGAGCGGGACGCGCTTGCCGTTGTCGTCAAAGCGACCGGGACCCACCGCGATGACGGTGCCTTCCTGCGGCTTTTCCTTGGCGGTGTCCGGAATGACGATGCCCGAGGCAGTCGTGGTCTCGGCCTCATTGGCCTGGACGACGAGGCGGTCCTCGAGCGGCTTGATGCTGACCTTTGTGGCGGTCATGAGTCGATCTCCCCTATCTCGGGTCTGCTCATATGCGTATGGATGGGGTGCCTGCTGCCGTCGCGGGGATCAGCGGGTACCTGGTTGGCACTCTAACCCCCGGAGTGCCAGCGCTCAACGCCGGGGTGGCAGCGAGCGCCATGATGACACCGGGCGCAGCCGGATCGGGTCAACCGGCGCGCTTACCGCAGGACCTCGGTGATCGGCAGGGCCGGATCGGCGCCGATGTCGAGGGCCGACGGCCGGGCCCCGTGAGCAACGAGCTGCGCGCCTAGCGCAGCAACCATCGCCCCGTTGTCGGTACACAGGCTGGGCGGCGGCACGCGGAGGACGATGCCCGCGGTGTCACACCGTTCCTGCGCCAGCGTCCGCAGCCGCGAGTTCGCCGCCACCCCCCCACCGATCAGCAGATGGTCGACCCCCGACGCCTGCGCCGCACGCACCGCCTTACGGGTGAGCACGTCGACCACCGCCTCTTGAAAGCTCGCCGCCACGTCGGCCACCGGCACCGGCTCGCCCGCACGGTGACGCGCCTCGAGCCACCGCGCCACTGCAGTTTTGAGCCCGGAGAAGGAGAACGCGAACCCGGCATCTCGCGGCCCGGTCATGCCACGGGGGAACGCGATCGCGGCCGAGTCGCCGGTGCGGGCGAGCCGATCGATCGGCGGCCCACCTGGGAAGGGCAGGCCCAACAGCCGGGCGACCTTGTCAAAAGCCTCGCCCGCGGCGTCGTCGACGGTGGCGCCCAGTTCGCTCACCTGCTCGCCACCGATGCGGGGGACGAGCAACAGCGACGAGTGCCCACCGGATACGAGCAGCGCCACGCACGGCTCATCGAGCGGCCCGTTGCCGAGCAGGTCGACGGCGACATGCGCCGACATGTGGTTGACCCCGTACAGCGGCTTGCCGAGCGCCAGCGCGTACGCCTTGGCCGCAGCCACCCCGACGAGCAGCGAACCGGCGAGGCCAGGTCCGGCCGTGACCGCCACCGCGTCGACGTCGCGCGGCACCACCCCGGCCGTCCGGCAGGCGCGATGCACGGTGGGCAGCATCGCGTGCAGGTGCGCGCGGCTGGCCACCTCGGGGACCACCCCGCCGAATCGCGCATGCTCGTCGACACTGCTGGCGACGGCGTCAGCCAGCAGCGTGGTGCCCCGGACGATGCCGATCCCGGTCTCGTCGCAGGACGTCTCAATCCCGAGGACGAGTGGCTCGCTCATGGCGTTCCCCGGGGTGGTAGGTCGAGGCGCATGACGACCGCGTCGACCCGTCCGGCGTCGTAATAGCCGCGCCGGATGCCGACCCGCACGAACCCCGCTCGCTCGTACATCCTGCGAGCCCCGATGTTGTCCACGCGGACCTCCAAGAACGCCTGCGTGGCACCCCTCTGCCGCGCCTCGTGCAACAACGCACTGAGCAGCCGCACCGCGATTCCTTGTCGGCGCGCGGCGGGAATTACACCCACCGTCAGAATCTCGGCTTCACCCGCGACCACACGCACCCCGGCCCAGCCGATCAGGTTGCCGTCCTGGTCCAGCGCGGCGAGGTAGCGGCGGTGCCGGGTGTCGGCGAGCTCGTCGCGGTAGCTGTCCGCACTCCATGCCTCGGTGCCGAACATGGCTTGTTCGTAGGGCATCAGCTCGTCAATGTGCTCGGTGCGCATCGCGACGATCAGCACGGTGCCGATCACGACATCGCCCTCGGCGCCGGCGGTTGCACCGCGTCGGGTCGCCGCAGGTAGAGGGGGGTGAGCGTCTCGCCCGGCGCGCCGGCCCGGATCCGCTCAGCGGCAACGGCCACCAGGGCGCGCGGGGACGGGAAGTCGACATGCAGCAGCGGCAGGCCCAACACCTCCGCATACAGCCGGGCACCCGCACCGGTCATGGCGGCAAGCCCGCCGGTGGCGACGTCGGCGGGACGCGCCACGTCGGGACCCGCGACGCGCACTCGGTCGTGGTAGCGGGCCCAATACACCTCGCGCCGGCGGGCGTCTGCGGCCACCAGCAGCGAGGGCGCTTCGACCGCGCCGGCGATGCCATCCAGTGAACACACGCCGTAGGCCGGGATCCCGAGCGAGTCGGCGAGCACGGCGGCGGTGACCAGCCCTACCCGCAGCCCGGTGAACGGTCCCGGACCCACCCCGGCCACGACCGCGCCGAGATCGCCGGGCTGCGCCCCGGCGTCCACCAAGCAGGACCGCACAAACGGGGCGAGCAGTTCACCATGCGCGCGGGCGTCGACCGCTACCCGCTCGCTGCGCACGTCCAACTCCGAAGACACCGAGACGACTGCGGCGGTGACCGCGGCAGAGGAGGTGTCGAGGCAGAGGACGAGCACGACCGATCAGCCTAGGGCGGCCAGTCGGGCCGCCCAGTCACCGCCGTGGGGCGTGAGCCGCATGAGCCGGTCCTCCGAGTCGTCCGCGCGCGCCAGATGCACCTCGAGCCGGGCGTCGGTGAGCGCTTCGACCAGTCCTACGCCCCACTCGACGACCAGCACCGAGTCGGCGAGGTCGAGGTCCAGATCGAGGTCGTCGACCTCGGCGAGCGAGCCGAGCCGATAGACGTCCACGTGCACGAAGGGCAGCCGTCCACCAAGGTGCACCCGGGCGATCACGAACGTTGGCGACACGACTCGGCCGCGGACGTCCAGACCGGCACCGATGCCCTGGGCCAACGCGGTCTTCCCGGCGCCGAGCGGGCCGACGAGGACGACGAGGTCACCGGCGCGCAACAGCTGCGCCAACCGCGCCCCGAACGCTCGAGTGTCGTCGACCGTCGGCAGCCGTCTCGACGCGGATGCGACGTCGGTCGCCTCGGTCACCTGCGCCGCCAGCGCCGCTTACCGCCGACCTCGGCCAAGGCCCGCTCGATCAGCCTGCCCAACGCCTCGCAGAACACAGCTGGATGTTCCATCAATGCGACGTGACCGCCTTGCGGCACGATGATGAGCTCGGCTTTGGGCAGTTCGGCGCCCATCGCCTCGCTGTGTTCTGGCGGCGTCAGCAGGTCGTGGTCGCCGCCCATGATCAGCACATCGGTTTCTTCGAAGGTCGGCAACGCGGCGAGCTTGTCGTGATTCATCAGCGCGGGGAAGAAATCGGCGATCACCTCGATGCGCGTCGAGGCGATCATCGACGCCAGGTATTCGACGGTCGCCGGGTGGATGTCGTCGCCGGCGAAACTTAGTCGACGGGTAATCACCCAGGCGATGTCGGTGCCCAGCGCTCGCCCACGCTCGATCAGATTCGCTTGCCTGCGGGCGCCGCGCAGCAGCATCGGCAGCAGCGGACCGCGGAGCCGGGCGAGCAGCGCCGGCAGCCCGACTGTGACGTCCGCCAGTTTGCCGGTGGACGTGGCAAGCAACGCCACCGCGGCCACCCGGGCGGGTCCGACGTCGTCGGGGCGAAACAGCTCTGGATGCGCATCGGCCAGGGCCATGATCACCATGCCGCCCAAGGAGTGTCCGACCAGCACCATCGGCCCACGCGGCACGAGCACGTCGAGAACCGACGCGAGATCGCGGCCGAGCTGGTCGATATTCGCCCGTTCCGGGTCGCTTCGCTCAGAGCGACCGTGGCTGCGCTGGTCGAAGAAGACCATCCGCACCCGCGTTCCGAACTGCTCACCGAGCGCCCGGCGCTGGAAGTGGAACGCGCCGAGCTGCAGCGCGAACCCGTGCACGAACACGACCGTCAACGGCGCGTCACGTGGGCCGATTTCCTCGTAGTGAAGCGCGGTGCCGTCCTCGGCGGCGACCGTACCGGTGCGATCTGCGGGCAGTGCGCCGAACTCGTGCGAATCGAAGTCGACGGCAGCGCGGCGGCGGCTGGTGCGTCCCTTGTCGAGCGTGACCGCGACGGCGGCGGTGGCAGCAACCAGCCCGAGCGCGCCGCCGATCAGGCCGCTGCGCTTCCTCACCACGGTCCGCCGACGTAGCGACGCGCTACCCGCGGGCCGATTCGGGTGACGATCTCGTAGTGAATGGTTCCGACCGCTGCGGCCCAGTCACCGGCCGTCGGTTCGCCGTTATGTCCGGGCCCGAACAGCACGGCGAGGTCGCCCGCCGCCGCGGCATGATCACCCAGGTCGAGCACGAACTGGTCCATGCAGACGCGTCCGGCGACGGTGAACCGACGTCCGTTCACCGCGACCGGCCCCGCATTGGTCGCCGCGCGAGGAATGCCGTCGGCGTAGCCGAGGGGGACAAGCGCCAGCGACGTCTCGCGCGAGGTCGTGTAAGCGTGGCCGTAGGAGACGCCCTCGCCGGCGGATACCCGCTTGACCAGCGCCAGCTCCGCCTGCAGCGTCATCGCGGGCGTCAACCCGAAATCGCCTTCGGTCGGCACCGGCGAGAGCCCGTAGACCGCAACCCCGGGACGGACCAGATCGAAATGCGCCGCGGGCAGGGTGAGCGTGGCCGCCGAGTTGGCCAGGTGCCTGATCTGCGGATTGAGGCCCGCCCGACGTGCCGCTTCGACCGCGTCGATGAACCGACCGATCTGCCGGGCGATGGTCGGATGACCGGGCTCGTCGGCGTAGGCGAAATGACTCCAGACGCCGACGACCTCGACGGCGTCCTCGGCGGCTGCCTTCGCGGCGGCCGCGACCAGGTCCGGCCAGTCCGTGGCCGCCGCCCCACTGCGCGACAGGCCGGTGTCGATCTTCAGGTGGATCCGGGCGCTGCGACCGACGTCGCGGCCAGCGGCATGCACCGCGTCGAGTTGCCGCACGTCGCTGACCGACAGGTCTATGTCGCCGGTGATCCCCTGCCGAAGCCGTTGCGTCTCGTCCGGCGTCCACAGCCAGGCGAGCACGGGAACGGTGAGGTCGGCGGCGCGTAGAGCGAGCGCCTCGTCGATGATCGCGACGCCGAGCCAGCTGGCCCCACCCGCGAGCGCGGCCCGCGCCACCGGGAGCAGCCCATGGCCGTATCCGTCGGCTTTGACGACAGCCATCACGCCGGCGGGCGTCGCGGCGGCGAGGGTCGCGACGTTGTTCTGGATGGCGTCCAGATCTATCACTGCTTCCGCGCGCGGCACGGTGTCAGTGTGGCAAACCTCAGATGGCGCGGAACATCAGCGACGCTGCCGCATGATCAGCGCGAGCGCCGGGCGCAGCGCGGCGAGCAGGTCCATGGCCGTCGGCGGTCCGTCGGCGGCTGCCACCTGGCCGGCCACGCCGTGGACGTGTGCCCCGACCGCGGCGGCCAGCGGCGCGTCGATCCCCCGCGCCAGCAGCGACCCGATCAGCCCGCTCAGCACGTCGCCGCTGCCTGCCGTCGCCAACCAGGGCGTCCCGGTGCCGTTGACATACACCTGTCCGGAGGGCTGCGCCACGACGGTCGCGTTGCCCTTGAGCAGGACGGTCGCGCCGAGGTCTACGGCGGCCCGCCGCGCTGATGCGATCCGGTCGGCGCTCGGCCGCTCGGCAATCCGGGCGAACTCGCGATCGTGCGGGGTCAACACCGTCGGCGCCGTGCGGCCACGGATTAGGCCCGGCGCTCGGGCCACCAGGGTGATCGCATCGGCATCAATGATCACCGGCAAGTCACTGCGCAACACGTCGGTGAGCAGGCTCATCGCGGCATCGTCTGTGCCTAGGCCCGGTCCGACCACCCACGCCTGCACCCGGACCTCGTGCGGGCGGGCCTGGGGGTGGGCGATGATCTCGGGATAGCGCGTCTGCACGTCATCCGGGGCGAGCCCGAGGTAGCGCACCATGCCCGCGCCGCCGAGCAGGGCCGCGCCGGTGGCGAGGACGCCCGCGCCGGGGTACTGCGACGACCCGGCGACCACCCCCGCCACACCCCGGCTGTACTTATCCTCACCGGGCCCCGGTCCGGCCAGCAGGTCCGCCACATCGGCCGATTCGAGCACGCACGTCGTGCTGGGCGGTAGTTGCGGGTCGAGGCCGATGTCGACCAGGCGCACTTCGCCGGCTAGCTGCGTTCCCGGGCCGCTGACAAGCCCGGCCTTCAGCGCCCCGAACGTCACCGTGACGTCGGCCCGCATCGCGTGCTCGCCGGCCCACCCGGTGTCGGCGTCGACGCCGCTCGGCAGGTCAACGGCCACGGTCCGGATGTGACGGGCTGCGGCCGCGGCGTCGGCGGCAGCGCCTTCGAGGTCGCCACGCCCGCCGATGCCGACAATCCCGTCGACGACCAAGTCGGCCGCGGCGATCATCGCCTGGTCCAGTTCCGACGTCGCCCGCCCACCGGCCGCGAGCAGGGCGGCAAGGCCGCCGGCATGCGCCCGGTCGGCCTGCAGCAGGACGGCGCGCACCTGGGCCCCCCGACGTGCCAGCCGGGCGCCCGCGTAGAGCGCGTCGCCGCCGTTCGCCCCGCCCCCGACGAGCAGCACCACGGACGCTCCGTAGCAGCGGTCGAGCGACCGGACGCACTGCGCAGCAAGCGCAGCGGCGGCTCGCTGCATGAGCGTGCCGTCTGGCAACTGGGCCATCAGCCGTCGCTCGGCAGCGCGGATCGCCGCGACGGGGTGGACGGCTCGCAACAGCTCAGCCTTCCGCGATCACCGTGGCTGAGGCGATACCCCCGTCGTGCGACAGGGACACGTGCCAGCGCGTCACACCCAGCTGCGCCGCCCGCGCGGCCACTGTGCCGCGCACGGTGATATGTGGACGGCCGCCATCGTCAGTCACGACCTCGGCGTCGCTCCACGACATGCCGCCGGGCGCTCCGAGCGCCTTTGCCAGCGCCTCCTTCGCGGCGAAGCGAGCCGCGAGTGACTCCGCCGAGCGCACGCCACCGGACGGGGTCATCCGCTCGTCGTTGGTGAACAACCGCTCGGACATGCCGGGTGTGCGGTTCAGCGCAGCCGCGAACCGCCCCACCGGGACGACGTCGATGCCCACCCCGACGATCACCGGCTCACGACACCGGGGTAGGCGGGGCGTAGTCCGATAGGTGCCCGGGGAAGGCGGATACATCGGGGTTCAGGTACGCGGCGGCGTTGTTGACCGCAGTCGCGACTTCGCCGAACCCGGTGGCGATCAACCGCACCTTGCCGTCGTAGTCGACGATGTCGCCTGCGGCGTAGACGCCGGGTACCGACGTCGCGCCCTTGGTGTCGACGGCGATATGTCGTTTGCCGACGATGTCGATGCCCCATTCGAGCAACGGTCCGAGGTTGGCGGTGAAGCCGAGCGCCGCCACCAGCGTGTCGCAGGGCAGTTGGCGCAGCTCGCCAGCCACCTCTATCTGCACCTCGAACAGCTCAGGGCTACCCAACGCGCCTTTGACCTGAGCGTCGGTGAGCACCATTACCGAGGAAGCGTTCAGCAGCTCGACCGAGTGCGGATGCGCCCGGAACTGTGCGCGGCGGTGGACCAGGGTGACCGACTTGGCGATCGGCTCGAGCATCAGGGCCCAGTCCAGCGCCGAGTCGCCGCCACCGACAACCACGATGTTGCGGCCGACGTAGGAGGCGGGGTCAGGCACGAAGTGCACCACGCCGCGACCCAGGAACTCCTCGCCAGCAGGCAACGGCCGAGGGGTGAACGTCCCGATCCCACCGGTGATCACGATCGCTCGGCACTCCACCCGCAGCCCGGTCGAGGTGGTCACGGCGAATGCGGTGCCGTCGCGCTCCAGTCCGATCGCCTGCATACCGAGCAGGTACTGCGGGTCGAACGGAGCGGCCTGGCGGACGAGGTGGTCGACCAGCTCGCGCCCGATCACCGCCGGAAACCCCGCGACGTCGAAGATCGCCTTCTCGGGGTACATGGCGGTGATCTGGCCGCCGGGCTCCTCGAGGGAGTCCAGCATGGCCGTCGAGAGCTTCCGCACACCCGCGTAGTAGGCACCGAACAGGCCCACGGGCCCGGCGCCGACGATGAGTAGATCGACCACAGTCTGGTTCGGCGCGTCCGTCACACCGGCGATGCTAGATGCCCCACTCGGACAAGGCGCGTCGGGCGACTCGGCCTACCGGTTATTCGACGGTCACCGATTTCGCGAGATTTCGCGGCTTGTCGACATCGCAGCCACGCGCCTGGGCGATCTCGGCGGCGAGCACCTGTAACGGGATCGTCGAGACGAGCGGCGAGTAGAGCGTCGGCGTGACGGGCACCTCGACCAGGTGCGCTGCATGTTTGCGGGCGGCTCGGTCGCCGTCCTCGGCGATCACGATCGTGCGCGCGCCGCGGGCGGTGATCTCGGCGATGTTGGACAGCATCTTCTGGTGCAGCACGGGACGTCCGGACGGCGAGGGCATGACCACCACGACCGGCAGACCGTCCTCGATCAGCGCAATCGGCCCGTGTTTGAGCTCGCCGGCTGGAAACCCCTCGGCGTGCATGTACGCGAGCTCTTTGAGCTTGAGCGCGCCCTCGAGCGCGACCGGATAGCCCACGTGCCGGCCGAGGAACAAGATCGCCTTGGCCGCTGCGATCTCGCGGGCCAGCTCGCGGACCGGCTCGACCACCCGCAGCGTCTGGGCCATCAGCGGCGGCACGGCGGCCAGCGCCTCGAACTCGCGGGCGATCTCGTCGCCGTACTTGGTGCCGCGGGCTTGCGCGAGGGCGAGCCCCACCAGTTCGACGGCCGCGACCTGAGCGGTGAACGTCTTGGTGGCGGCGACCCCGATCTCGGGGCCGGCGTGGGTGTAAAGCACGGCATCGGATTCGCGCGGGATCTGTGCCCCGTTGGTGTTGCAGATCGCCAACACCTTGGCTTTCTGCTCGCGCGCATGACGGACCGCTTCGAGGGTGTCGGCGGTCTCGCCGGATTGGCTGATGGCCACGACCAGGGTCTGCCGATCGAGCACTGGATCCCGATAGCGGAACTCCGATGCCATCTCGACCTCGACCGGCACTCTCGTCCAGTGCTCGATCGCGTACTTGGCGATCAGCCCGGAGTGGTATGCCGTCCCACATGCGACCACGAAGACCTTGTCGATCTCGCGCAGGTCATGGCGGTCGACGCGCTGCTCGTCGAGCACGACCTGACCATCGATCAGGTGACCGCGCAGGGTGTCGGCGACGGCGGCCGGCTGTTCCTGGATCTCTTTGAGCATGAAGTAGTCGAAGCCGCCCTTCTCGGCGGCGGCGAGGTCCCACGTGATCCGGAAGTGCGTGCCGTCAACGGCGGCACCGTGCAGGTCAGTGATTCGGTAGCCGTCCCGGCGGATCTCGGCCACCTGGTCCTGGCCGAGTTCGACGGCGTCGCGGGTGAACTCGATGAACGCGGCGACGTCACTGCCGAGGAACGTCTCGCCATCGCCCACCCCGAGCACGAGCGGCGAATTGCGTCTCGCGGCGACCACTACGTCCGGTTCCTCGCGGTCGAGCACGACGAGGGTGAACGCGCCGCGCAGAAGTAGGCAGACCGCACGCAACGCCGCGGCGACACCACCGCCTTGCTCGCGCAGATGGCGAGCGATCAGGTGCGCGACGACCTCGGTGTCGGTGTCACTGGTGAACTCCACGCCGCCGCGCTCCAGCTCGGCGCGCAGCTCGGCGTGGTTCTCGATGATCCCGTTGTGGACGACGGCGACCCGTCCCGTCCCGTCGACGTGCGGGTGGGCATTGCGGTCGTTCGGCGCACCGTGCGTTGCCCAGCGGGTGTGGCCCATGCCGACGCTGCCGGTGATCGTGCGGGTGGCGAGCTCCTTGTCGAGGTTCTCGATGCGGCCGGCCTTCTTGGCCGTTTGCAGCTGCCCGTCCGGACCGACCACGGCGACGCCCGCGGAGTCATAGCCGCGGTACTCCAGCCGACGCAGACCCTCGACGACGACCTCGAGAGCCTGCCGCGGCCCGACATAGCCCACGATCCCACACACGGCTCAGAGGCTACGGGACGCGGCCGCCCGGGCCGTGCTCACGGGTCCGACCCCACGTATCACGGCGCGACCCGGGGGCAACCGACCGCTCACGGAAATTCTCCGGCGTGTCGTCCCCGGATCATGATTGTGGCCAAAGATACTGAAGTGTTTAACGGTTCTCTTGTGATTGTTGGGATCCACGCTTACGGTACGTGCATGCTCAATCCGTCTGCGTCCACGTTCTTCCGCCGCCCCGATGACCGTGAGCCGCCGCCGACCGCTGGCCCCAGCGGCCGCGGGCGGTTGCGTCGAATGGCGGTCGCGGCCGCGGTCTGCGTATCCGGGGCCGTCGTGTACGCGGCGGCCGGCCCGATCTCCACTGCCGGGGCTGACCCGTCGGCGAACGACTGGTTCCTGCTGCGGATGTGCGAGTCGGGCAACAACTACGCCATCAACACCGGAAACGACCATTACGGCGCCTACCAGTTCGACCTGTTGACCTGGCGCAGCGTCGGCGGCAGCGGCTACCCGCAGCTCGCCTCCCCCGCCGAGCAGGATGCCCGGGCGCTCATGCTCTACCGGATGCGCGGCTGGCAGCCGTGGCAGTGCGCCGGGATCGTCGGATTGCAAGAGGACGCCGATGCGCGGTCGGGCCGGATTAGTGACATCACTATTCCCGGATCCACCCCAGCTCCGGCGCCGAGTTCCGGGGCCGTCGCGCCCGCGTGGCCAGGGCCGCGCTATTTCTCCTTCGGCGACCAGAGCACGACGATCAAGCGCTGGCAGGACCAGATGCACGCCCGCGGCGTGTTCCCGGTCGGCACCGGTTACTTCGGACCGAACACGCTGGCCGTCGTCAAACGGCTGCAGGGCCAGAACGGACTGCCGCAGACCGGCATCCTCGGCCCGGTGACCTGGCAGCTCGCCTGGACCGGGCGCTACGTTGCCCCGCCAACGACCTCAGCGCCGGCCTGGCCGGGCCCGCGCTACTTCTCCTTCGGCGACCAGAGCACGACGATCAAGCGCTGGCAGGATCAGATGCACGCCCGCGGCGTGTTCCCGGTCGGCACCGGTTACTTCGGACCGAACA
>JBDUCV010000126.1:0-3150 GCA_040003255.1 Actinomycetota bacterium | reverse complement strand
GCGCAGGCAACCTGCGGCGGGCGACATCGCTGCCCCGGATAGCCACCAGCGGCAGCGGTGCGACGGCGACCGCTTGCGGGTGGGTCCGCCAGCCTTCAGCCGAGCGCACCTCGACGGCGAGACCCCCGTTGCCGGTGACGGTGTCAGCAACCTCGGCCGCTGGACGGGCGGCGATCGCCTCGCCGAGCGCCACGGTGACCTCGTCGACACCGTCGGGTACCCCGAGCGCCGATAGCAGCGCAGCCCGGTGGTGCGGGTAGTTGGCATGGGTGCGAACCCATCCGTCGGCCGCCGGGAAGAACCTCGACTCCGCCGCGAAATTGGTGAAGCTGCGGCCGTCGAGCCGCAATTGCCGTTCGCTGGTGAATGCCGCCGTGACGGCCCTGCTGTCGACAGCAACCTCGGGAAGCGGGGCGCCCCGGGCGGCGGCGAGTTCAGCCGCCGCGAGTCCCGCAGCTGCCACCGAGGCGGCCGCCACGCCGGTCACCAGCAACCGCGAAGGAAGGGTCACCGGCGGCCCGGTCCACCGGACGCGGTCGCAAACTCCCGGCTCGCCACCGAGCGTCGCCCACGCCTGGTTGAGGAGTTCTGACGTGTCCACCCATTCAGCGTGCCAGCAGCCTTAACCGCGCTGGCAGCCGTGTTCGAGCGGCTTCGACGCCGGACATGGTGGGCCGCGCCGCAGGCCGCGGACGCTGCGGCATTCGGCCCGGGATGGGGCCGATCGGGATCGTCCGACACGCGCGGTACCGGCCACCTCGACCCCGACCTCACCCTCGATGGGCAGACTGATGCGTCGTGAGTCCGCATTCGCGCATACGCACGTTAGTCGGGCGTACCGCGTCCAAAGCATGGAACGACCGGATCCTCGGGCTGTCCGCCGAGGCCGCGTTCTGGCAACTACTCAGTTTGCCGTCCTTGGCGCTCGCGGCGCTGGCCTCCCTGGGCTACGTGTCGCGGTGGATCGGTCCGGGCACCATCGACCGGACCGAGATCCAGCTGGAGTCGACGTTCGCGCGTGCGTTCAGCTCGGAAGTGGTCAGCCAGATCGTCACGCCCACGCTGCGCGAGGTCCTTCACGGACGGCGCATCGACGTCATCAGCATCGGCTTCGTGCTAGCACTGTGGGCCGGATCGTCGGCAACCTCGACCTTCGTGAACACGATCACCATCGCCTATGGCATGCGTGAGCAGCGCGGCGCGGTCCGCAGCAGGCTGCTCGCCCTCGGCTTGTTCCTCGGCTCCGTGATCGTCGGCGTCATGCTGCTGCCGATGCTCGTCCTCGGGCCAGATCTGGTGTCCGACCTCTTCCCGAAACAGCATCGCGAGACGGCGGGCACGATCATCCACCGGGGGTACTACCCGGCCGTCGCGCTGCTGATCCTGCTGGGGCTCACCAGCCTTTATCACCTGTCCCCCCCGTGTCGGCTGCCTTGGCGCCGCGGAGTGCCCGGGGCACTGCTCGCGATGGTGGTATTCCTTGCCGGCTCAGTCGGGCTTCGCGCCTATATCCGGTTCATCCTCGACCAGAACCACGCCTACGGCGCCCTGGCCGCACCGATTGCCGCGCTGCTTTTCTTCTATGTACTGGCCTTCGGGGTGCTGCTCGGAGCGGAGTTCAACGCCGCGATCGAGTTCGTCTCGCCGAGTCCCGTCCGTCAGTCCCGCAGGCTGGACCCGCGATCGTGGCGACAGCTGCGGGATGGGGACGACGCAATGCCCGGGCCGACGGCGCCCTAAGCACGCAACGATTCGTAGATCTCCTTGCACGCGGGACAAACCGGGGACCCGGGCTTTGGAGTCTTCGTTACGGGGAACACTTCGCCGCACAGCGCCTGGACCATCGTTCCCATGACCGCGCTCTCGGCGATCTTGGCCTTCCGCACGTAGTGAAAGACCTCAGCGCCGGTGTCCGCGTCCGACGTCCTCGGTTCTTCCAGCGTCTGGGTACTCGTCACGGATGGCGATTCTGCCACTTCGGGCTGCCATCGAGGCTGCGTGAGTTGTTGTCGGATCCGGCGGCAGGGAGCGCGCGGTCGCCGGACAACGTCAGAGAGCCCGGACGCATCCGCCGTTTCTTCGGCAGCCGATCGTTCGCGATGAGCACCGCGCACCAGGGCAACACCGCGCCTCCGACGATGAATGCCAGCGCAAGCACAACTGACTGGCCGTAGACCAGCGCGGCGGCGATCACGCACAGCGCACGCACTGCCATCAGGATGGTGTAACGCTTGCGCCGCTTCGCAAACTCCTCGTCCTGGCTCAACGGGACGTCGGTGATGACAGCCGGTTGTTCGGCTGAGCGAGAGGACATCCCTTAATGGTGTCACCGCGGCGTCGTCAGTGCCCACGTTTCGGCGGATCGATGCGACAGGATGGCGGTGTGCGCCGCGCCACCGCTTGTGCCGACTTCATCGCTCGCGCGCTCCGATTGCCGGCGGAATCGGAATGAAGGTCCTGGTGCAGCGGGTGGCCCGTGCCGCCGTCCGCGTCGACGACGAGGTCGTTGCCTCGATCAGTACCGGATTGCTCGCCCTGGTAGGGGTCACGCACGGCGATACGGTCGAGATTGCGCTGGCGCTCGCCGATAAGATGCACCAGCTCAGGGTGCTGCGCGACGAGCGCTCGGTGGCACAGGCCGACGCCGAGGTCCTGGTTGTGAGCCAATTCACTCTCTACGCCGACACCCATAAGGGTCGACGACCGTCGTGGCTGACCGCAGCGCCCGCTCAGCTCGCCCGTCCCGTCATCGACGCCTTCGTGGCGCGGTTGCGTGACCGTGGGGCGCGTGTGCAAACCGGGATCTTCGGTGCCGACATGCAGGTCGAGCTGGTCAACGACGGGCCGGTCACCGTCCTGCTGGAGAGCTGAACCTGCGGCGCACTGTGCGCGTGCTGAGAAATGGATACATAGCGCCCATCGCAGGGAACATCACGTCCGTCACAACGTTGTGCTGAGTGAACCCAAATCGCAGCTTCCGAGCGAACTAGCTAGTGAGTTCCGTTCGATCCAATTAGGTGGCCTGATACCTGGTGGCAACTTCCTTCACCGCCCGCAGCCGGACGCCCAACCGGGCGACCACGACCGAGCCGCGCATCACCACGCGCGGTCACCGCACGGCGCGCCGCGCGACCACCCTTGTCGAGGAGA
>JBDUCV010000074.1:0-10720 GCA_040003255.1 Actinomycetota bacterium | reverse complement strand
GCCCCAATGGGCGAAGCCGAAAGCACCGAGCGCGGCATGAGCATGCACGCTCATCTTCGGTGAGGCTTCTCAGGAGACGCGGTCTGCTCGTTTGGTGGAGACGAGCAGGTCCAGCTGGATGGGCATGTCGGCGCGGTCCATGGCGGTGCGAGCGTTGCGCAGGGGGCCGTCGACGATGCGGTGGCGCGCGGCGACGAGATCTACGCCTTGTTGCAGCCGCGCGGTCACCACCAGTTCGGGGTCGTCCTCGGCGCCGATGATCCGTGCCTTCGCCGAGTCCACGCCAGGCAAGCCTTCGATCTCCTGTACCACCGCGGCGTTCAGAGCGGCGGGATTCAAGGTCGTCTTGCCGGTGCCACCCCCGCCCGCGACGTCCAGGTCGTGCGCCCGATCGGTGGAGAACAGCAACGACAGCAGCCACCGCAGCGACAACAGCACGATGACGAGGGCGACGACCGCGGCGGCGGGCCATAGCAAGTCGCCGTGGTGTCCGATGTAGTGCGAAACGCTGTTGTGCAGCAGCGTTCGGTGTTTGTAGGCGGGTTTCAGCACGCCGAAGGAGGCGATGATCCCGACGCCACCGGCTGCAAGGAGCAGGAGGGCGAGCACGACCATCATGGCGCGGTTGGTGCGGTCGGCGTGCATGTCACCGCTTCCTTGCTGTGGTAGAGATTTTGAGCTTCGGGTTTCTCAGGAGATCGAGCGCGGCAAGCCGTTCGAGCGCCGCGGAGCGTGCAGGTTCGAGCAGTTGCCCGGCGGCCGCGTCATCGCGCGCGGAGGTGCCGGCAACGACCGTGACCTTGCGTCCTTTTACGGTGACCTGCGCGGATCGGACGCCGTCGACGTCGGTAACAGCGGTCTGGACGGCGGCCGCGACACCGCGTCGGGTGTAGGCGGCGTCGATCCCCGGACCGTCGTCGCCATCTGCGGAGATCTTCAACCGGGTGACGCGAGGCCGTTTGAGCTCGAAGATCAGCAGCAGCAGCCCGGCCGCAGCCAACGCGATGCAGACCACCCGCACGCTGCCCTGCTGCCACTGGGTGCGGGCGGCCCAGTCGTAGGCGCCATGCCACTTCACGACGGCGGGCTTGTGATTGATCCGGTTGGCGACAACCTCGATGAAGAGCAATGCCCCCGCGGCTACGAGCGCGAGACTCAGCAGAGCGGCGAAGAAGCGGTTCAGCAATCTCACGTGATCACCTCTCTGTTCAGCGCACGCGCGGCTGCGCGGCGACCGCGGTCACCACGTCGGTGACGTGGATCCGGACATCGGTGATGCTAAGGCCGGTCAGCTCGTCGAGTCGTTCGATAATCCGGGCGCGGACGGCCGCACTCACCGCGGGGATCGACGCCGGCCACCGCACGCTGATCGACACCTCGACGGTCGCGACCGAGAGGTCGACGTCTACGGACACCTTGGGCTGGCCGCCGAGCTGTGTCTGGCGAACGCCGGGAACCCCCGCTCCGACCGCGCGGCCCAGGATGCGGGGCTTCGCCGACCCAGCCTCGGGCACCTCGGTGACCGCGCGGGCGACGATCTTGCTGACGACACGCTCGGTGAGGGTGACCGCGCCCAGCTCGTTGCGTCCCGGACCTGCCGGCGGCTCGTCGTGCCGGGGTCCGACGGCCGTTGCCGACGTCGCAGATGAGGTCGACGTCATCGGTCCCCGCGTCGGCCAGACAGGTAGGGGCTCAGGTCGACGTCGCCATCGAGGATCTTGGCAATGACGAACCCGATCGCCGCGAACAGGGCGACGATCAGCATTTGACCGAAGCTGCCGAAGGCGAGAGCGAGCCCGAGGACCAGCCCGACGATGGTGCCGAGGATGGTGCGAGTCATGGAATCTCTCAATTCTCGTTGAAAGCCCGTTAGCGGACTCGTGGAGTGCGCGGAGTAACGCCGAGCCGCTTGGTCGCGTAGTGCAACAATCTGGCTGGCCATGTGCGGCGTTTGATCACCCGGACCCGGTCACCGGCTCGACAAGTCGGTGGCGGCTGATCGAATGCAGTCAGCCCAGCTATGAAGACCACGGGGTCTCCGCCGCGGTCGGGGTGGTGCTCGCGGATGAAAGCTCGGCGCGCGTCTGGATCGGCGTCGCGGCGTTCGGCGTCCATGCGTGGCCACCTCCGCTCTGGCGAGTCCCGCCCGGCGGGCCGTCGTCCGGCTCATCATCTCCCGGGACGCCGACGATGTCAGATACTGCGACGTCGACCCGACGTCCACCCACCAGCTCGGCCAACGCGTCACGGATCCCGCGGGCGAGTTCCGGCAGCGGCGTGCCCCAGATCGCGCGGACCTGCACCGTGATGTGATCGGCCGCGACGCTGATCCCGGCCAGTTGACGGCCGGGCAGGTAGGACACGACGGAGCCGAGTCGACCGGCGTCCAGGTCGGCGACGCCAGGGCAGGAGCGAACCGTGCTGGCGACGACGTCGACATCGACGCCGTCGACCAGCTCGGGGTGGGGGTTCATCGCGGTCATGACACGCGGGAGCTGCCGCCCTGGTCGTCGCCTTCGGGCAGGTAGACGTCGTCGACGCTGACGTTGACCTCGACGACCTCCAGGCCGGTCATCCGCTCGACGGCCTGCTTGACGTTGCGCTGGATGCTCTTGCCCAGATCGGCGATTAACACCCCGTACTCGACGACGATGTCCAGGTCGATCGCGGCCTGGCTCTCGCCGACCTCCACACCGACACCCTGCGAAACGTTGGGGCCGGAGCTGCCGGGGATGCGCTCACGGATCGCGCCGAACGCGCGGCCGGTGGAAGTGCCCATGGCGTGCACGCCGGAGATCTCACGGCACGCGACGCCCGCGATCTTGGACACCACGCTCTGCGCGACGCTGATCTTGCCGTCGTCTGTCGTGAGGCGGTCGTTCTTCGCCACGGCGGAACCCTGATCGCCGGACGACGCGGTCGCCGGGGACTTCGTGGTCGAGGGCTGTGTCATTGCGTAAGTGCTCCTTCGTAATTGGCGGTGGCGGGGGCTGCCGCGCGTCAGACTGGCGTCTCGACGGGCGTTCGAGCGCCGCGGCTCCCGCGCCCGTGCTATCCCTGTCCACGATTAGACACGGTTCGCTGGACAACCTCGCACACATTGTTCGCCCCTTTCCGTGAGCGAAGCAGAGCGGGCAGCGGCCCGGCCGCGGGAAGGGCGTCCCTCCTCACGTCGTGTGCCAGGATATAGGGCGAGCACAGCGCACGGGAACACCCCGCGTTGACTCATCAAAGATGCGCGCGTGGGGTATTCGTTGACTCACGAAGGAATGCGCGCGTGGAGCGCGCCTGCCGTGCCGGATTCGGTCCGGGCGATAGGTCCGATCGATGGGACTGACGATGGGCCAGCGCAAGGCAGTGTGCAGGCGTTCTACGACGACTGGCCGCGCCGCCAGGTCTGGGCATCCGGCACCCGCACGGCCATGGACCTCACGATGCGCTCGTCAGGCCTCGGCGGCTACCAGCTGGGACAGGTCAACCAGTCCCACGTCGAGGCCTGGGATCAAGCGGATGGCGGATCAGCCGCTCGCCGCCGGCACGATCAAGACCCGCTACAACAACGTCCGCGGCGTCTTCCGCGCAGCCGTCCGCGACCGGCTCATCGTGCGCGACCCGACCGAGGCAGTTCGGCTCCCCCGTCAGCGTCGAACCGACGCGAGCATGACCGTTCCGACCGTCCAAGACCTCGGTGCTCTCCTGGCCTGCGCCGACGAGTCGTTCCGCGCCTTCGTGGCGCTGTGCGCCTTCGCCGGTCTACGGCTCGGCGAGGCCGCCGCCGTCCAGGTCGCCGACGTCGACTTCCTCCGTCGCGGAATCGCGGTGACCCGTCAGGTGCAGCGGGCGGCCGCACGGAAGATCGAGATCAAGGCACCCAAGTACGGATCGGACCGTGTCATCCACCTGCCCGACGAGCTCGCGACGCTTCTCGGTCGGCACGTCGAAGCGCACACGTTCGGTCGAGCGGCTGATCGCTGGCTGTTCCACGGCGAGCCCGGCGACCCGCCGCACCAGAACACCGTCGGCTACTGGTGGCGCAAGACGCAGACGTCGGCCGGCCTGTCCGGCATACGGCTCCATGACCTGCGCCACTTCTACGCCTCAGGGCTCATCGCGGCCGGCTGCGATGTGGTCACCGTGCAGCGCGCTCTCAGTCACGCGTCGGCGACGACGACCCTGCGGACCTACGCCCATCTGTGGCCGACCGCCGCGGACCGGACCCGCGCGGCGGCCGCCGATCTGATGCGCTCCGCGACCTCGCTCGAAAATTCTGCGGACTCTTTGCGGACTAGAAGCTCGAAATAGGTCCCTGGAGGCCCGTTTTTGCTGGGTTTCCGAGGGTCATTAGACGTTGAAGCGAAACTCGACGACGTCGCCGTCGGCCATCACGTAGTCCTTGCCCTCGATGCGTACCTTGCCTCGGGCGCGCGCCTCGGCCATCGATCCAGCGGTGACAATGTCGTCATAAGACACCACCTCGGCCTTGATGAACCCGCGCTCGAAGTCGGTGTGGATGACGCCGGCGGCCTGCGGCGCAGTGGCACCTCGACGGATCGTCCAGGCCCGCGCCTCCTTGGGACCGGCGGTCAAGTAGGACTGAAGGCCCAACGTGGCGAATCCGACGCGGGCCAGCAGATCCAGGCCCGATTCCTCTTGACCCATGGACTGCAGCAGTTCCAGCGCTTCTTCTGCGGGCAGCTCGATCAGCTCGGCCTCGGTCTTGGCGTCGAGGAAGATCGCCTCGGCTGGCGCCACGAGGGCCCGCAATCCGTCGGTGACCTCGGCGTCCGCGATCTCGTCCGGGTCCACGTTGAACACGTAGAGAAACGGTTTGGCGGTCATCAGGTGCAGCTCGCGCAACGGTTCGGGATCCAGGTCCGAGGCGAAGATCGTCTGGCCACGTTGCAGCACATCGGTGGCCTGCTCGAGCGCCGCGAGCGTAGCGATCCTGTCCTTGTGCAACCGGGCTTCCTTCTGCAGCCGGGGAACCGCCCGCTCGATGGTCTGCAGATCGGCCAGGATCAGCTCGGTGTTGATCGTCTCGATGTCGTCGCGAGGCGAGACCTTGCCGTCGACATGGACCACGTCCGGATCATCGAAGACCCTGATGACTTGGCAGATCGCGTCGGCCTCGCGGATGTTGGCGAGGAACTTGTTGCCGAGTCCGGCGCCCTCGCTCGCGCCCTTGACGATGCCGGCAATGTCGACGAAGGACACGGCCGCGGGCACGATCCTGGCTGAGTCGAAGATGCGCGCCAACACGCCGAGCCGCTCGTCGGGGACGCCGACCACGCCGATGTTCGGGTCGATGGTCGCGAACGGGTAATTCGCGGCGAGAACGTCGTTCTTGGTCAGCGCGTTGAACAGGGTGGACTTGCCCACGTTGGGCAGGCCGACGATGCCAATTGTGAGTGCCACGGGCGGCCAGTCTACGGGCGGAGGATCGACTGCCCCGCGTCTCGCCCTTCCGCTCGGCCGCCTGCAAACGATGCACGCGTAGCAGGGCGGCAGGCCATACCTGCGGCTGCTGGACGTCCAACCTCACTGGCGGCAGCGCCGTGCCGCGCGTCGCTGGCCGAAATTGTCGCCGCCCGGTGTCAGCATCAAAGGCATGGACGCCACGGCCGTGCTGCTCGCCCTTGCCGCCCTCGTTGCCGGGCTCTGCGTCGGCTGGCTGCTCGCCCGCTCGCGCGCAGACTCGGTGGCGCGGGCATCGGTTGCCGAGATGGCCCGGCTGTCGGCCGCCCTGGAATCCGAGCGGGCCTGCGGTCGGGAACGCGAGCTCGCGCGGGAGCGCACCGACGCTGGGCTGCGTGAGGCGTTCGGCTCCCTGGCGGGCGAGGCTTTGCGCCGAAACAACGAGGCGTTCGTCGCTCTCGCCGAGTCGCGGCTGGCAACCGCCAAGACGGCCGCTGACGGCGAGCTGGCCCAGCGGCAGCAGGCCATCGAGGGCATGGTCGCGCCGCTGCGGGTGTCACTGGACCGGGTGCAGGAACAGCTGCGCACCGTCGAACGCGAGCGCGCCGGTTCTTACTCGGCGCTGCTCGAACAGATCGGCACCATGCGCCAGACCTCCGAGCAGCTGCGCACTGAGACCGGTCAGCTCGTCACGGCGCTGCGCGCGCCCCAAGTCCGGGGCCGCTGGGGCGAACTCCAACTCGAGCGTGCCGTCGAGGCAGCCGGCATGACCGAGCACATCGATTACGTGACCCAACCGACGGCGTCCGGCGAGGACGGCAGCGTCCGTCCCGACCTGGTCGTGCGCCTCGCGGGCGGCAAGAACGTCGTGGTCGACTCGAAGGTGGCGTTCAGCGGCTACCTCGAGGCGATGGAAGCACGCGACGAATTGACCCGCGCCGCCCGGCTCAAGGCGCACGCCAGGCACCTGCGCGACCACATCGACGCCCTGGCGGCCAAGGCATATTGGGAACGCTTCACCCCGTCGCCGGAATTCGTCGTGTGCTTCGTGCCGGCCGACGCCTTCCTCGACGCGGCCTTACGTGAGGACCCTTCGCTGCTCGAGCACGCATTCAGCCGCAACGTGGTAATCGCTACCCCATCCACGCTGATCGCACTGCTTCGCACGGTTGCCTATACGTGGCGGCAAGAGGCGTTGGCGGCGAACGCCGCGCAGGTGCACCAGCTCGGCCGTGAGCTCTACCAGCGGGTCGCCGTGATTGGCAATCACCTCGACAGGCTCGGCAAGTCCATCGGCGACACGGTCGGCAACTACAACAAGACCGTGACGTCGCTCGAATCACGGGTGCTCGTGACCGCTCGCAAGATGGTCGAACTCAAGCTCGTCGATCCCAGCGAGGCGGTCGATTCACCCCGTCAGCTCACCGAGACCGTGCGCCTGGCGCAGGCGCCCGAGCTGACCGAGCAGCGCGTCGTGTCGCTGCAGAAGCAGCGGCTGCCGGTCGGTCAGGACGAGCTGCCACGGGCGGCACCCGAGGCGACCGGAGCGTGAGTGATCACACACCGCGCACAGCTCGTCGCGGTCGGAACGGCGATTTTCCCAGCTTGTTGGCGGTACCGTAAGGCGATCGCTGAGCGCTGGGCGCTCCTGCCCGACGTCGTCCACGACGCGAGTTCGACCGTGAAGGAGCATCGGTGGTGAACGCGCCCGCGCCCCAACGACCCGGGTACCCCTACTTCGGTGATGTCGGCTTGGGCGCACGGCAGGCCGACGACGGCTGGAACGAGACCACCCACACGATTAGCCCTTCGGTGAGCGGCGCCGCTGGCGGATCGCTCGGTAGCCGGGCTGCCACGGCGAAGAGCACCGAACGCGGCGTGCCTGGCTGGCTGGCCGTGCTCGTCCTCGTCGGGCTTGCCGGTGTCGGCGGCTTGATCGACGTCGCCCGCGGCACGTCGATCAAGGGCGGATTCAACATCGGGTTGATCGCCGCCTCGGTGGTCGCGATCGTCATTGTCCGGCGCCGGTCGATGTTTCCAGTGCTCGTCGCGCCACCGCTGGTGTACTTCATCGCCTCGGCGGCCATGCTCTATATCCGCTCCAGTGGACTGTCCGATCGATCCCAGCTACTCGACGCCGCGATCAACTGGCTGGTCTACGGCTTTCCCGCCATCGCCGGCGCCACTGCGGCGGTGCTGATCATCGGCGGCATCCGGATGGTCACCGGCCGCTGAGCCGGTACGGCTCAGCGCGCAGCGCGCAGGTCGCGACGCAGCTCCTGTGGCAGCGCGAACGTGAGCCGCTCCTCGGTGTGGCTGACCTCCTCGAGGTCGTCGAAGCCGTGCTGCGCGAGCCACTCAGTCACATCGCGGACGAGGACGTCTGGCACCGAGGCCCCAGACGACAGGCCCACCGTCTGCACGCCCTCGAGCCACGCCGGGTCGATATCGGCCGTGGTGTCGACGAGATGCGCCGCGCGAGCCCCGGCTGCGATGGCCACCTCGACCATCCGCACCGAGTTCGAAGAGTTCGCCGAACCAACCACCAGGAACAGGTCGGCCTGCGGTGCGATCGCCTTCACTGCGGCCTGCCGGTTCTGCGTGGCGTAGCAGATGTCGTCACTCGGCGGCGCCTGAAGCAACGGGAAACGCTCGCGCAGCGCCTCGACCGTCTGCATCGTCTCGTCGACCGACAGCGTGGTCTGTGAGAGCCACACCACCCGGGACGGATCACGTACCTGGGCGCGGGCGGCATCCTCGGCGCCGTCAACGAGCTGGATGTGCTCGGGTGCCTCCCCCGCCGTGCCGACGACCTCCTCGTGCCCCTCGTGACCGATCAGGACGATGTCGTAATCGTCGGCGGCGAACCGCCGCGCCTCGTTGTGCACCTTGGTGACGAGCGGGCAGGTGGCGTCGATCGTGCGCAGATTGCGCTGCGCCGCCTCGGCGTGAACGCTCGGTGCCACCCCGTGGGCGGAGAACACGACGATCGACCCCTCAGGCACCTCGTCGGTCTCCTCGACGAAGATCGCACCGCGTGCCTCGAGGCTGCGCACCACGTGCAGGTTGTGCACGATCTGCTTGCGGACATACACCGGCGCGCCGTAGTGCTCGAGGGCCAGCTCGACGGTCTGCACCGCGCGATCGACGCCCGCGCAATAGCCGCGCGGCTTGGCGAGCAGCACTCGGCGGCCGGCGGCCGGACGCGGGTCTGCTGCACCGGTGGTCATGCCCTCAATGGTACGGACGGGTGACGATGGGGCACGCTGGTGGCATGTCGTCACTTCCCACGCCGCTGCGGGCCGCACTCGGCGTGGTCGCCACCGCGGTCGAGACCGCGCGCACGCTCCCACAAAAGGCTGTCGAGCTGCCGGTCATCGCGGTGAGCAGCGCCCTGCAGCTCTCCCTGCGCGCCCAGCAGCGCTACGCCGCGTTGACCGTGCGCGGGGACGAATTAATCGGGCGGTTCCACGGCGTTCCGGACGAGGCGCCCCCATGGGCTACCTTCGACGAGACGCCGCTTGCTGCCTCGGAGCTTCCGCAAGGGACGGTCGAGGCCGCTGCGGACGCCAAAGCCACCACCCGGGCTCGCCGGGCCGCCCGGTCGGCGGCCGAAAAACCACCGCGATCGCCCGCCGCACGGCGCACGACACCCGCGAAACGCGCGCGGGCGGCGAACGACCAGTCGGTTCCGATGCCTCGTAACGGCAAGCCGTCCGCGTTCGACGACGTTAGCCAGGCCGCAAATGGCGCTCGTCGCCGTAGGGCCCGGTCTGCGAAGACGTCGCCCGAGGCCTGATGGCCCGATTGACGACGACGCCGCAGCAGCCGCTGCCAGTACGCGTCGTCGCCCAGAAGATCGGTGCCTGGATCGCCCGGTTGGGCGAGATCTGGGTCGAAGGGCAGATTGCCCAACTGGTACGCCGCCCTGGAGTGGCGACACAGTTCCTGACGCTGCGCGACACCGACGCCAACATCTCCCTCAGCGTGACATGTGCGCGGGGCGTCCTGCCCGACGACGTTGTCGAAGGATCACGCGTGGTGCTGCGCGCCCGTCCGGACTTCTACCTCGAGCGCGGCGCGTTGAGCCTGCGGGCAACCGAGGTCCGCCAAGTCGGATTGGGCGAGCTGTTGGCCCGACTCGAAGCGCTGAAGCGGCTGCTCGCCGCCGAGGGACTGTTCGCTCCGGGTCGCAAGCGCACCCTGCCGTTCCTGCCTGGACGCATCGGCGTGATCACCGGACGGGCAAGCGCCGCCGAACGCGACATCGTCGACAACACGCGGCGACGCTTCGCTGGCGCCCGCTTCCGGATCGAGAACGTCGCAATGCAGGGTGCGACGGCGGTCAGCGAGGTGGTCGCCGCGCTGCGACGTCTGGACCTCGACGCCGAGGTTGAGGTCGTGGTGATCGCGCGAGGCGGAGGAGGCGTGGAGGATCTGCTGCCTTTCAGCAACGAGACGTTGCTCCGAGCGGTCGCCGCCTGCCGCACCCCAGTCGTCAGCGCTATCGGCCATCAGACCGACCAGCCGCTGCTCGACCTCGTCGCCGACGTGGCAGCGTCGACGCCAACGGACGCGGCCGCCCTGATCGTCCCCGATCTCGCCGCCGAACTACAACAGTTGAGCGAGCTACGCGCCCGCACCCGGCAGGCGATCCGGCGGCGGCTGAAGGACGAGCGGCAGGCCGTGGATGCCTTACCCGATCGGCTGCGGCGCACCGTTCGGGCTCAGCTGGATCGCGCTCATCAGGACGCGACAAGCTCGACCGAGCGAGCCCGACGCCGGATGGCCGCGCTGCTGCACGCCGCGACGAGCGATCTGGACCATGTCACTGCCCGGGTCCGGTCGCTGTCGCCGCAGGCCACACTCGACCGCGGCTACGCCGTCGTTACCCGTGCCGACGGCCTCGTCATACGGGACCCGGCCGACGCCCGTGGTGTGCTGCGTGTCCGGGTCGCGCGCGGCGCGTTCACGGCAACCTCGGTAACCGAATAGGGTTCGGGGCCGATGAGCGAGCAGATCGGGTACGAGGCGGCGCGCGCCGAGCTCGCCGAGGTCGTGCGCAGCCTCGAGTCGGGCGGACAGAGCCTCGAGCAATCCCTGGCGTTGTGGCAGCGCGGCGAGGAGCTGGCCTCGATCTGCCGTCAGTGGTTGGACGGAGCAACCGCCCGGCTGGACGAGGCAATCGCGGCCCGCGACGCCGGCAAGGGAGACGCGGCTGCCGGCGAGGGCCCGGGCTGAGCGACCGCGTCAGCACGACGGGTTGCACCGGCTGGCGCCCTAGAGCTTCCCGACGCGACCCTGA
>JBDUCV010000073.1:0-10723 GCA_040003255.1 Actinomycetota bacterium | reverse complement strand
CGACGCACGCCGCCATCCGCGGCCGCTAACGCCCGTCGCGCGGCATCCACCGGAACGTCGGCGAGCAGCGACACCAGCGCCACCCGGCAGTCGCCGTCCGCCCGCTCGGCGGCGAGCTCACACGTCTGCGAATCAAGCCCGGTCGCCTCGGCCAGGATCCGCACCACCCGGCCGCGCAACTTCGCGTTGCTCGCCACGACAGAGACCATCAGGTTCGAGTATGTGCGTTCGGTACGCACCATCAACGCGGTCGAGAACGCATTGAGCACCAGCTTCTGTGCGGTACCCGCCTTCATGCGAGTGGAGCCGGCGATGACCTCCGGACCGGTCGCCACGGCGACGTGCACGTCGACGTCGGCGCCGAAGCCGGCGTCGGGGTTGCCCGAGATCAACACGGTGCGGGCGCCCCGCGACCGAGCCTCGCGCAGCGCGGCCAGGACGTAGGGGGTGCGGCCGCTCGCCGTCAGCCCGATCGCGACGTCACCCGCTTGGATCTCGGTTGCATCGGCCACGCCGCCGGCCTCGTCGTCCTCGATGTTCTCGACCGGCTGCTCCATGGCTCGCGCGCCACCAGCCTGGTGCGCGACGACCAACGCCGGGTCGAGGTCGTAGGTCGGGACCAGCTCGGTCGCATCCAACACCGCGATTCGTCCGGACGTGCCGGCGCCAAAGTAGTGGATCCGGTGGCCGCCTCGCAGTCCCTCAGTCGCAAGGTCGACCGCCTCGGCTAGCGCGGCCGCGACGTCGCGGACGGCGCCGGCTACCTTCGCGTCCTCGTCGTTGATGAGCAGCAACACCTCGACCGTGCTGCGCAGGTCGAGGTCGACAGTATTCGGATTGCGCTCCTCGGTCGGTGCAAGCACCCAGGCTGCACCGTCGTCGCGTTCGCTCATGATCCCACCGTGGGCCGCGGGACACGTTTCTGGGCGAGGTGCATGGCCACAAGTTATCCCCGGGACGGCCAGCAATACCCGGCCAGGTTGCGGAGGTCGTCATCGACGAAGCGATATACCATCGTTCGGTGCGGGTCCTTTTTGTCCGGCTCGACGCGAAGCGGTATGGGATCGGGATTCGTCGCGATGGCCGCAATGACGTCGGCGTCGACGTCCCGGTCCGGCCGGGACCTGGGTCGGCCGCCGTGCCGCATGACTTGGTGCATTTCGTTGTCGAGGAGCAGGCCGGTCTCACGTTGGGGATATTCGGTCAGCTGGCCGCTGGTGGCAGGGTTGGCCAATTCTTCCAGCCACCGCCCGAGCAGCGCTCACAACATGAGCGCAGGCGGTCGGATCGACTGGGCCGCGCCGGCCGTGCGGACGTGGCCCGTTCTGAACAACTGGCGGCACTTGTAGATGGCTCCGGCCAGCTGGCGGCCGACGCGGACGCGGTGACTGGCGACCCCGGCCTTACAAACCGAATTGCGAACCGGCTCAGCGAGGTGTTGGCGCATTGGGAGCGCGTCCCCGCTGGGCAGTCGATGCTCATGCAATGGCCACTTGAGCTGACCATCCGCCACGGCAGGCTGCCTGCCGTGCGCCCGCTGACCCACCGACGTACGGGCTCCTGAACAGCACGCAGCCCCCGGGCGCAACGCGCACCGGGGGCTGTCGACGTGTATAGGCCGTCAGCGCTTGAAGGCGTCCTTGACGTTCTCGCCGGCGTCCTTCAGGTCGGACTTGGCCTGGTCGGCCTTGCCCTCGGCCTCGGTTTCGCGGTCGCCAGTGACCTTGCCGGTCGCTTCCTTGGTCTTGCCCTCGACGTCCTGCATCGCGTTCTTGAACTTGTCCTCGGCGCTCATCTGCGTGCTCCCTACGTCGGATCGGCTTGCCTTATATCAGGTCCTTACCCGGTCCAGGGCGGCACCAAACCCGGCGGCCGTCCGCACCGGCGCCGTGAGTCACGCGTCAGGAGCCCGGCTCGGACTCACCCGCACCCCGGATTCAGGCGCCTCGGACTCACCGGCACTCCGGACTTAGGCGCCGACCCGGGCGGCGACCAGCTCGATGCGGTCGTCGGGTTGCACTGCCGCAATTCGGACAAATCCCGTCGCCGCAGCTCCGTAGAACTCGCCCGGAGACACGATGATGCCCGCGCGGGTGGCCAGGTTCCGGGCGGCGGCCCAGGCATCCCCGTCCGGAATCGGCACCCAGAGGTAGAACGCACCGTCGGGCAGCTGCACGTCGTAGCCGAGCACGGTGAGGATCTGCCGCAGCCTGGTCAGCCGCTGCTGATAGCGGTCACGCTGCGCCTCGACATGCGCGTCGTCGCGCAGGGCGATGATCGCCGCTGCTTGGACCGGGCCGGGCACCATCAAGCCGGCGTGCTTGCGAACCTCGCGAAGGTAGTGCACCAGCTCGGCGTCTCCGGCATAAAAGCCGACACGCGCCCCGGCGAAGTTGTCGCGCTTGGACAGCGAATGCACCGCAAGCACGCCGTCAGTGCCGCCGCCGACGATGGTCGACGGGGAGCCCGTCCAGGTGAACTCGGCGTAGCACTCGTCGGAAAACACTGGGACGCCGCGTGAGCGGCCCCACGCCGCGGCCTCGGCGAGGTCGTGCAGTTCGCCGGTCGGGTTGGCCGGCGAGTTGACCCAGATGCACAGCGCCCGGTCGGCATCTGCGGGGGCGATGTCGCCGAGCGTGCGGTAAGGCACCGCTCGGCAGCCAGCCAACGTCGCGCCCATGGCGTAGGTCGGGTAACTGATCGCTGGATAGAGCACGGTGTCGCGTTTGGGCTCACGCAACCTGAGGTACTGCGGGGTGGACGCTACGAACTCCTTGCTGCCCACGCAGGCCGCCAGTTCGGTCACCGGATCGACAATGCCGTCGAGCCGGCGCTTGATCCACTCGGCGGCGGCTTCGCGGAAGGCGGGCGTGCCCACAGATGGCGGATAGCCTCGGGCGCTGTCGACGGCCGACAGCGCAGCAATCACGTCCGCAGGGGTCGGGTCGCACGGTGTGCCGATCGACAGGTCGACGGCTCCCCCGTCGTGTCGAGCCGCCAGTTCGGCCACGTAGCCGAGCCGGTCATACGGGTAGGGCGGCGGGACGAATCCGCTCATGGGTGCTCCTCGTGCAGCCGGCTGGCAAGCAGTTCGGCCAGGTGGACGCTCTGCCGGTCGGCGAGCTGCTCGAGTTGGGTGCGGCAGGAGAACCCGTCCGCCAGCACGACATCGGTGGGCGAAGCTCGGCGCACTGCCGGCAGCAGGGCGGTCTCGGCCACCGCCACCGACACGTCATAGTGACCGCGCTCGACCCCGAAGTTGCCGGCCAGTCCGC
Organism: Actinomycetota bacterium; assembly: GCA_040003255.1. Lineage (GTDB taxonomy): Bacteria > Actinomycetota > Actinomycetes > Mycobacteriales > Jatrophihabitantaceae > JBDUCV01. The sequence continues at coordinate 7,448 of JBDUCV010000073.1, read as the reverse complement.
AGCAGCCGCCAACGGCCGTCACAACGGCGCCGGACCCGGCGAGCAGCGCCGCGTCAGCCTCCCACCCGAGCACCGCGTGCTGGTGGCAGTGTGGCTGCGCGACGCCACGGACACCCTCGAGGCGCGGGGGCGTCCAACCCTCGGTCGCCCGCAGCAACTCGGCGAGGGTCATGGTCAGGGTCGACACCTGGGCCGCGCGTCGGTCGTCGGCGACCAGTTCGGTCAGGTCAGCACGCAACACCGCCGTGCAGGACGGTTCGAGCCCGACGATCGGGGTGCCCGCAGCGATCGCCGGCGCCAACGCGTCGAGGGTGCGGCGCAGTTGCCGACGGGCGCCGTCAAGTTGTCCGGTGGAGATCCAGGTGAGCCCGCAGCAGACCGCACGGTCGGGGACACGCACTGAATAGCCCGCCGCCTCGAGCACCTGGACGGCGGCCTGCCCGACGGACGGGGTGAAGTGATTGGTGAAGGTGTCGACCCACAGCAGCACCGGATCACCGGTCGCGACCGGGTGGTCGGCGAACCAGGCCCGGAACGTCTGCTCGGCGAAGCGCGGCAATCGCCGCCGTTGGTCGACCCCGCCGAGCCGTTTGGCCATCGCGGCAAGGGATTTCATCCGCAACGTCGCATTGACGAGGCGGGGCGCGCGAGAAGCCAGCCGGGCCCACCGTGGCAGCCAGCCCAACGCATAGTGCGACCCCGGACGCAGCCGTCGGCGGTAACGCTGATACATCGCCTCGGCCTTGTAGCTGGCCATGTCGATACCGGTCGGGCAATCGCTGGCACAGCCCTTGCACGAAAGGCACAGGTCGAGCGCCTCGGCGACTTCGGGGGCCCGCCAGCCGTTCACCAGTGCGCCGTTCGCGAGCTCTTGCAGCACCCGGGCCCGGCCACGGGTCGAGTCCTTCTCGTCACGAGTGGCGAGGTAGGACGGGCACATCACGCCGCCCGTCGCGGTGGTATCGGCCCGACACTTGCCGACGCCGGTGCATCGGTGCACGGCGGCGGACAGGTCACCGCCGTCGTGGGCGTAGGCGAACGCGAGCTTGCGCCGCAACGGCTTCGAAGCGGGGATCCGCAGGTCCGTGTCGAGCGGCTTCGGCCTGACGATAACCCCAGGATTGAGCACGTCGTCGGGGTCGAACAGCTGCTTGATCGCACCGAATGTCTCGATCGCCTCGGCCGAATACATGAACGGCAGCAGTTCGCCGCGGGCGCGTCCGTCACCGTGTTCACCCGACATCGAGCCACCGTGCCGCCCGACCAACGCCGCCGCGGCGGTGGTGAATGCCCGCAACGCGCCCGGCCGGGTGGCAAGCGGGAAATCGATACGCGCGTGTACGCAGCCGTCGCCGAAGTGGCCGTATACCAAGGCGTCCAGCCGGTGTTCGTGCATCAGCGCGGTGAATTCACGCAGGTATTCGCCGAGGCGCTCCGGCGGGACGGCGGCGTCCTCCCAACCCGGCCAGGCCGGCGCTCCCCCCGGCGTGCGCCCCCCGAGGCCGGCGCCGTCCTCGCGGATACGCCACAGCGACCGCGCTGCCGCACCGGTGACGACGGCCGAGTCGAGGCAGCCGGCGTCGACGATCAACTTGTGCGCGGCAGCTGTGGCTTGCTCCTGCGTCTCACCTGCGGTCTCGACGAACAGCCAACCGTCGCCGCGCGGCAGATCCGGCACCGCGCCAGCGCCACGCCAGCTACGCACCACGTCCACGAGCCGGGCGTCGATGCCCTCGATGGCAACCGGACGATGCGGCAGCAACGCCGGGACGACATCGGCGGCCGCAGCCATGTCCGGGTAGCCGAGCACGCACAGCGCCGTGGCGCGGGGCGCCTCGACCAGCCGCACCGTCGCCCGCGTGACAATCGCAAGGGTTCCCTCGGTGCCGACGAGGAACCGTGCGAGGTCGGGGCCGTTCTCGGGCAGCAGGTGCTCGAGCGAGTAGCCGGACACCTGCCGGGGAAAGCGGCCGAACTCGGTGCGGATCACCCCGAGCCGCCGGCGGACGAGATCGTCGAGCCCGTCGACGGAGGCGCCGACTGGTTCGCCGGTGCCGAGGATCGCGTCGAGCGCGACGACGCTGTCAGATGTGCGGCCGTAGGCGAGCGCGCGCGATCCGCAGGCGTTGTTGCCGATCGATCCGCCGATGGTGGCCCTCGAGTGGGTGGACGGGTCGGGGCCGAAGCGCAGCCCGTGCGGCGCCCCCGCCGCGGTGATCGTGTCGAGGACAGCGCCCGGCTCGGCGACGGCGGTACGCGTCTGTGGATCGACCGAGAGCACCCGATTCAGGTGACGGGAGAAGTCGAGGACGACACCGGTGCCGACGGCGTTGCCGGCGATGCTTGTGCCGGCCCCGCGTGGCGTGACCGGGACGCCGAGCTCCCGGCAGACCGCGACCGACGCGGCGACCTCGTCGACGTGGCGAGGAAATACGACAGCCTGCGGCACTACCCGGTAGTTCGACGCGTCCGACGAGTATTCCGCCCGGCGGCGGGTCCCGGTGTCGATCTCGGTGACGCCCGCCCGGCGCAGCGCGCCGCCGAGCGCGGCCAGCGGCACGGTTGAAGTCACCGCGCCATTGTCCCTGCCAGGTAGGACGGCGGGGGCGTCCCATCAAGGGCCAGCGCCACCGCGGCCCGAGCGGCGATCGGGCCGACCAAGTTGCCGGTGCCGTTGTAGCCGCCGACGGCGACCACGCCGTCCTCGACCTCTGCGCATAGCGGCCGGCCGTCCGCGGTGAACCCCACCGATGCGCCCCACCGATGCGTCACGTCCACCTGACGGCCCGCCAGCCGGTTCGCCAGCTGCGCTATCCACTCCTGCACCTGCCGCGTCGGCTCAACGTCGGACGTCCACTCCGCGTCGGCGAATCGATCCCGGCCGCCGCCCACGAACAGCCGTCCAGCGCCGTCCTGCTGCGCGTAGTCATAACCCCACCTGCAGTAGACCGGGCACGGCACCCGTCGCGGAACTGGCGCGGTCGCAAGCATTTGCAGCCGGGCCGTTCGCACCCGCCCAGCAAGTGCCGGCAGGACGGTGTCGAGCCGGCCATCGACCGCAACGATCACCCGGCCGGCATGGACGGTGCCACGAGCGGTGACCACCCGGCCGGCGCCGACCGCCGTGACGCTCGTCTGCTCGTGCAAGGCCGCCCGACCGCACAGCAGCGCCGCTAACGCCAGGGCACGGCGGGCCGGATTCACCGCCGCGTCGTCGGGCAAGAACAGTCCCTGCCCGAGTTCCCCGTCGTAATCCTTCATCGCGATGCCAGCATCGTGCAGCGCTGCGGCGTGCCGGGCGCAGTCGGCGAGCTCGTCTTGCCGGTCGGCCAGCTCGGCCTCGCGGTCGGCAGCTTCGCTGCCGTCCGTCGGCGCACCAGGCAGGCCGGCGAGGCGGATCGAGCCCGTGCGCCGCACGATCGACGGGCCGAGCATCGCCTCCTGCCGATCCAGCTCACGCAAGGTTTCCCGGTACAAGCCGACCGCCGCCTCGACGCCCCATGCCTCGATCGCGTGATGTAGGCCGACCGCTCCGCCGCCGAGCAAGAACCCGCCGTTTCGGCCTGCGGCCCCCGACGCCACGCGACCAGCGTCCACTCCGACGACCGACAGCCCCCGTTCGGCCAGCGCCTCGACGGCGGTCAAGCCGGATGCACCGAGTCCTACGACGCAGGCATCGACAATCGGGTCGTCCGCGAGTGGCGCCAGCCCGGGCCAGGACGCGACGACCAAGTCGTCGTCCCAGCCGACGGCCACTACGGCATCGCCAGCTGGCTCTTGCCCAGCACGACGATGCCCGAGTCCGACACGTGGTAGCGCTTGCGATCCGCATCGAGATCGACGCCGAGGTTGGCGCCGTCGGGCACTACCACGTCCTTGTCGAGGATCGCGCGGCGTACGACTGCGCCGCGCCCGATCCGCACGTTGTCCATAAGCACCGAGCCCTCGACGTAGGAACCGGCCATCAGTCGCACATTGGGCGACAACACCGAGTGCCGCACGGTGGCGCCGGAGATGATCGTGCCGGCGCCGACGATCGATTCCTGCGCGAGACCTCCCTCGACGAACTTCGCAGGAGGTAGCTGCGCTTGGTGGGTGAAAATCGGCCAGCTCTGGTTGTAGAGGTTGAAAATCGGGTGCACTGTGACCAGATCCATGTGTGCGTCGTAGTAGGCGTCCATGGTGCCGACGTCACGCCAGTAGCCGCGATCGCGTTCCTCGGCGCCCGGCACTTCGTTGTCGTTGAAGTCGTACACGAACGCCGTGCCGTCCTTGACCATCATCGGCATGATACTGCCGCCCATGTCGTGCACCGAGCCTTCGTCCTCGGCGTCGGCTCGCAGCACGTCGATCAGCGCGTCGGTGCTGAACACGTAGTTGCCCATGGATGCATAGGCTTCATCCGGGCTGTCGGGCAGGCCCGGGGGGTCGGCCGGCTTCTCGAGGAATTGCGCCACCCGCTTGTCGGCGCCCGCGTCGATGACGCCGAAGGCGGTCGCCTCGGTGCGTGGCACCCGGATCCCCGCGACGGTCACAGCGGCGCCGGTGTCGGTGTGCTGCTGCACCATCTGGCGCGGATCCATCCGGTAGACGTGGTCCGCGCCGAACACCACGATGATGTCGGGCTTGTCGTCGTAGATCAGGTTGAACGACTGCAGGATCGCGTCAGCGCTGCCGGTGTACCAACGCGGGCCCAGCCGCTGCTGGGCGGGTACCGGAGTGACGTAGTTGCCGAGGATGCTCGACATCCGCCAGGTCTGGGTGATGTGCCGGTCGAGCGAGTGCGACTTGTACTGGGTCAAGACGCAGATCCGCAGGTAGCCGGCGTTCACCAGATTCGACAGCACGAAGTCGATCAGCCGGTAGTTGCCGCCGAACGGCACCGCGGGTTTGGCCCGGTCCGCGGTCAGCGGCCAGAGCCGCTTGCCCTCGCCACCGGCGAGAATCATGCCCAGGACCCGCGGTTCCCTAGCCATCTCGTCACCCTATCCACTTCAGGACCCGGTTGAAGCCCCAATCGGCGGCAGTAAGGTCCGAGCCATGCGCGTTGCCGTCCTCACCCGCGAGTACCCCCCAGAGGTATATGGCGGCGCCGGGGTGCACGTCGAGTTCCTGGTCCGCGAGCTGCGTTCACTGATCGACGTCGACGTGCATTGCTTCGGCGAGGAACGCGCCGAAGACGGCGTGCAGTCCTACCGCACGCCACCCGGTTTGGCTGACGCGAATGCCGCCCTGCAGACGTTGGGCGTCGACCTGGAAATGGCTGCGGCGGTGGACGGCGCCGATGTCCTGCATTCGCACACCTGGTACGCCAACCTGGCTGGCGTGCTGGGCAGTCAGCTGTTCGGCGTGCCGCACGTGCTGAGCGCCCACTCGCTGGAACCGGCCCGGCCGTGGAAGGCCGAGCAGCTCGGCGGCGGATATCGCATCTCATCGTGGGCCGAGCGGCAGGCCTACGAGTCCGCGGATGCGATCGTGGCGGTCAGCCACGGCATGCATGCCGACATCCTCGAGGCTTACCCGTCAGTCGACCCCGAGCGGGTGCACGTGATCCACAACGGCATCGACACCGCGCTGTACCGCCCCGACCGCGGCACCGACGTCGTCGACCGCTACGGCATCGATCGCAGCCGTCCGTCGGTGATCTTCGTCGGCCGGATCACCCGGCAGAAGGGGTTGGCCCACTTGCTCGCGGCGGCCAATTCCTTCGACCCCGAAATCCAGCTCGTGCTGTGTGCCGGTGCACCGGACACCCCAGAGATCGCCGCCGAGACCGAGTCCACCGTCGCGGCGCTGCAGCGCAGCCGGTCGGGGGTCATCTGGATCCGCGACATGCTGCCCCGGCCCGAGGTGGTGCAGCTGCTCAGCCAGGCCACGGTGTTCGTCTGCCCGTCGGTGTACGAACCGCTCGGCATCGTCAACCTCGAGGCGATGGCGTGCGAGACGGCGGTCGTGGCCAGCGCGGTAGGCGGTATCCCCGAGGTGGTGGCCGATGCAGTCACCGGACTACTCGTTCCATATGACGGGCTAGATCCTGCCGAGTTCGAATCGGGCCTTGCGACGGCGGTGAACGAGGTGGCGGGCAGCCCCGAGCGGGCAGCGTCGCTGGGACGGGCCGGACGGGAGCGGGCGGTCCGCGAGTTCGGCTGGGCCGCGATTGCGGCCCAAACCGTCGACCTCTACCGCACGCTGGTCTAATGGCAGTCCCGCCGCGGGCAGACGTGGTCGTTATCGGGGGTGGTGCGATCGGCGTCAGCGTCGCGTTCCACCTCGCCGAAGCGGGCGTGCAGGTCGTGCTCCTCGAGCGCGACTCGCTGGGCTCCGGCTCGACCTGCCGATCCGCGGGCGGCGTACGCGCCCAGTTCTCCGAGCGCGTCAACATCGAGCTGGGTCTGCGCAGCCTCGAGGCGTTCGAGCGTTTCAGCCAGCGGCCAGGCGGCGAGATCGACCTGCACCAGACGGGATACCTGTTCCTGCTGGATTCCGCCGAGGCAGTCAGCTCGTTCGAGCGAAGCATCGAGCTGCAGAACGCGCTCGGCGTGCCGAGCCGGATGATCGACGTCGACGAGGCCCGCCGGTACTCGCCGTTGATCAATACCGACGGGCTGCTCGCCGCTGCGTTCTCGCCCCAGGACGGGCATTGCACGCCCGAGGCCGTCGTGCTCGGCTACGCGACGGCCGCTCGCCGGCTCGGTGCCACCCTGCGGCCGCACTGTGCGGTCACCGGCTTCGAGCGGGACGAGGACGGCATCCGCATGGTGCACACCCGGGGCGGAAACATCGCGACCCGAAGCGTGGTCTGCGCGGCCGGTGCGTGGTCGCGCCAGATCGGTGCGTGGGCCGGAGTCGAGCTGCCGGTCAGCCCGCTGCGCCGGCAGATCCTGGTCACCGAACGGGTCGATGGGCTGCCGGCCGATCTGCCGATGACCATCGACTACTCGTCGAGCTTCTACTTCCACGGCGAGGGTGACGGGCTACTGATCGGGATGTCCGACCCCCTGGAAGAACCGGGTTTTCGGCTCGACCGCGACGACGGGTGGCTCGACCGCCTCGCCCCCGCCGTCGCGCATCGCGCACCGGCGCTTGCCGAGGTCGGCGTGCGAACGGGTTGGGCCGGGCTATACGAGATGACGCCCGATCACGACGGCCTGGTGGGAGCGGACTTGTCCGGCCTGGTGTACGCGACCGGATTCTCTGGCCACGGCTTTCTGATGGCGCCAGCGCTGGGCGAGGTGGTCCGCGATCTGTGCCTTCGCCATGATCCGGGCATCGACGTGTCGGCCCTGTCGGTCGAGCGGTTCGCGGCGGCGCCGGTGCGCACCGAGCTGAACCTCGTTTAGCTGCATCACGCGGTCGGACCGCGACGAACTACCCGGAACGAATCATCCGGTAGATAATCTCCGCCTTCGGCGCCGGCCGAAGCCGGTCGTGCCAGCCAATCTCAGCGG
>JBDUCV010000072.1:0-10800 GCA_040003255.1 Actinomycetota bacterium | reverse complement strand
TCAATGTCCGACGGGCGGCTATGCGGGGTGAGGCGTCGGTGCGACAGAATGGGCCTACCGGGGCCCCGCTTCCCCCGTCCGCACCACCACTTCTCGAGCAGGAGATCGCATGATCACCCCGCGTACTCGATTGGCTCACCGCGGGTCCTGCCCGTCCGTCAGAGGCGTCGCGTGAGCGCCGAGGACCTCGAGAACTACGAGACCGAGATGGAGCTCCAGCTCTATCGGGAGTACAAGGACATCGTCGCCCAATTCAGCTACGTCGTCGAAACCGAGCGCCGCTTCTACCTCACCAACGACGTCGACCTGAAGCCTCGCAGCGCTGACGGCGAGGTCTACTTCGAGTTGACGATGCGCGACGCCTGGGTGTGGGACATGTACCGCCCAGCCCGGTTCGTCAAGACGGTTCGTGTGCTCACCTTCAAGGACGTGAACATCGAGGAACTCGACAAGCCCGAGCTTGAGCTACCACGCAAGGACGGCTTCACCTCCTAGACCTGGCCGCGCAGATCGTCAAGCCGGCCATCCACAGGGCCACCGGTAGTCCACAAGAGGCGCATCTGGTCGCTCGTTGGGCGGTCGGCCTGGCACCGTCGCGGCGTGCGAGCCAAAGACGCGGTGGGCAGGTACGGCGAACGGGTCGCTGAGCGCCATTTGGCCGACGCCGGGCTGACCATCCTCGCCCGGAACTGGCGATGCCCGGCGGGCGAGCTCGATCTGGTCGCTCGCGACGGCGCCGTACTGGTGTTCTGCGAGGTGAAAACCCGGTCCTCCACCGACTTCGGTGATCCCGCCGAGGCGGTCATTCGCACGAAGGCCACGCGGATCCGTGGCCTGGCGCTTCGGTGGTTGGCCGAGCAGCGTGACCTCGGCGGTTCCGCGTTCTGGCCCGAACTGCGATTCGACGTGGTCAGCGTGGTGCGCCAACGCAGTGGAGCAGCATCCGTCCGCCATGTCCGGGGAGCGTTTTGACATGCCAATCGCCCGCACCTTGGCAATCGCCATCACCGGCGTCACCGGGCAGCTCGTCGAGGTCGAGGCCGACTTGTCTGCCGGCCTTCCGGGGCTGTCGTTCACAGGTCTGGCCGACGTGTCGGTCGTCGAGTCCCGCGACCGGATCCGGGCCGCGGTATTGAACGCAGGCGCCGAGTGGCCGAACCGTCGAATCACCGTCGCGCTGCTTCCCGCCGATGTCCGCAAGGTCGGCTCCCGGTTCGATCTTGCGCTGGCGCTGGTCGTCCTGGCGGCCGGCGGGGCGGTGCCGTCCGGGGCGATCGCCGATGTGGTGTGGATGGCCGAGCTCGGCCTGGACGGCAGGTTGCGGCCCGTTCGAGGCGTGCTACCCGCCGTCATCGCGGCGCGAGGAGCCGGAGTGCGCCGGGTGGTGGTGGCAAACGCGAATGCCGCCGAGGCGGCGCTTGTCACCGGGTTGGCGGTGTACCAAGCGGGCGACCTGCGCGAGATCATCGCTTGGCTGCGTAATGAGGCGCCCCCACCGCCCCATGCCAGCACCGGCACTGCTGCGGAGCCAACCGGGGCGCCCGGGCCGGACCTCGCGGACGTGGCCGGTCAGGCGGCCGCGAAGCGTGCCCTCGAAGTAAGCGCTGCGGGCGGTCATCATCTGTATCTCGTCGGCACGCCCGGCGCGGGCAAGACGATGCTGGCCGAGCGGCTACCCGGGCTGCTGCCGCCGCTTGACGACACGGCCGCGCTGGAGGTCACGGCCGTGCATTCCGTGGCTGGCGCGCTGCCACCAACGGCCCGGCTGCTGCGTCGATCACCGTTCCAGGCACCGCACCACACCGCGTCGCTGGCGGCCCTCGTCGGCGGCGGATCGGGTATCGCGACGCCTGGAGCGATCTCGCTCGCGCACCACGGTGTGCTGTTCCTGGACGAGGCTCCGGAATTCCATCCGAGGGCGCTCGACGGCTTGCGTCAACCACTCGAGAGTGGTCGTGTCGTGCTGCACCGTCATGCGGGTGTGGTCACCTATCCGGCTCGCTTCTTGCTCGTGCTGGCGGCCAATCCGTGCCCGTGCGGCCGCCGGACGCGGGACTGCGCCTGCCCGCCGCAGGTGCGACGCCGCTACCAGCAGCGGCTGTCTGGCCCGCTGCTCGATCGGTTGGACCTGCGCGTCTATGTCGATGCGGTGCCGCACGCCGAGCTGCTGGGTGAACCGGTCCAGCGTGAAGCCAGTTCTGTCGTCGCGTGCCGGGTCGCGGCTGCCCGCGCCGCGGCGACCAATCGCTGGGGCGAGCGGGGTTGGCGCACGAACGCCGAGGTTCCCGGCTCGGCTCTGCGCGCGCGACCGTGGCGGCTCGGGCGTAGCGCGCTCGTCGCGGCCGAGCGGCACCTGGAACGCGGAGAGCTCAGCGCCCGTGGGTTCGATCGCGTGCTGCGCTTGGCATGGACGATCGCGGATCTGGGTGGCAATGCCATCCCCGACGCTGGCGACGTCTCCGAAGCCGTGTTCTTCCGCACCGGGACGACGTCATGGGCGGCGTGATCGCCGTTCCGGACGACGTCATCCTGGCCCGGGCCTACCTGAGCAGGGTGGCCGAGCCGGCGTCATTACCGGTCTGGGACTGGGTACGGCGGGAGGGCCCGGTGGCCGCCGCGGCGTCGATTCGTCGCGGACTGGTCGACGCGGCGGTGGCAGACGCAACAGCGGCACGTCGCTCCACAGCAGACGCGCACGGCGACCTCGAGGCCGCTCAGCGGCACGGCCTGCGGCTCGTCGTCCCCGAGAGCGCCGACTGGCCACACTTCGCGCTTGCGGCGCTCGAGTCGACCGCTCGTCGCCGGCTCGCCGGATGGCGCCGGGACACGTCCGGCGCCCGCCCGGATCATGACCGGGGCGAGCCGGTCCCGCCGCTCGGGCTGTGGGTGAGCGGCTCGGCCGACCCGACACTGCTCGGCGTGCGCTCGGTGGCCATCGTGGGTTCCCGGGCCGCAACGCCCTACGGCGAGCACGTCACCAGCGAACTCGGCTATGGCCTGGCTCGGCGGGGGGTCAGCGTGGTTTCTGGCGGCGCATATGGCATCGACGCTGTCGCCCACCGCAGCGCGCTCGCTGCCGACGGCTGCACGATCCTCGTCTCGGCGGGCGGCCTCGACCGTCCATATCCGACTGGCAACGCCTCGCTCTACGCCAGGGCGAAGGAGTGTGGACTGGTGATCTCGGAGAGCCCGCCAGGCGCGGCGCCGCATCGCCATCGCTTCCTCACCCGTAACCGGCTCATCGCCGCCTTCTCGACCGGCACCGTCGTCGTCGAAGCCGCCGCTCGATCCGGAGCGCTCAACACCGCAGCTCACGCCCGCGAGCTGGGTCGCTCGGTGATGGCGGTTCCTGGTCCGGTGACGTCGGCGATGTCGGCCGGTTGCCACCAGCTGCTGCGCGCAGAGCCCGATCCGGCGCTGCTGGTCACGAGCGTCGATGACATCCTCTTGCTGGTGGGCTCGATCGGCGAAGGCGTTGAGCGTGAGGCGCCGCCACGTGGTGCCGCGGGGACTAACGAAGCCGCCGGTTTGCGGGCCCGGCTCGACGGCCTGGACCCGGTAGCTCGGCGAGTCTTCGACGGACTCCCCGCCTGGCGGCCCGCCCGCGAGGACGAACTGGCGGTGCGCAGCGGGGTGTGCCCGCGGGAGGTCATCCGGGCGATCCCGGCGCTCCGGCTGGCGGGCGTGATCGACGTCAGCGACGACGGGTTCCGCATCGCCGCGCAGCTCCGGTGCTCGGGCGGTTCGAGCGGGTAGCCGAGGATCGGCCGGCTCGGGCGCGTGGCGGCTTGACGACACCCCGCGCGACGCGCACGGTTCGCTCATGCCAAGCGTGCACGACCCGGAGCGCACCGGGAGCGCCGAGCTGCGGGCGGCGCTCCCGCCGACCTTGGCTGCCGCGATCTGCGATTTCGAGCGCCACCTGCGCCTGGAGCGCAACGTGTCCGACCACACCGTCCGCGCTTATACGGCAGATGTGGTGAGCCTGCTCGATCACCTGTCACGCCTCGGTGGCCGCACGATTCGATCGCTCGACCTGCGGGTGCTGCGTAGCTGGCTCGCCGCGCGTCGTGCCGGGGGATCAGCACGCAGCAGCGTCGCTCGGCGGGCCGCGTCCGCCCGGACGTTCACCGCCTGGGCACGGTCGGCGGGGCTGAGCGAAGCCGATGCCGGCGCGCTACTCGTCAGCCCGCGGGCGCATCGCACCCTGCCTCCCATCCTGGACCGGCACGACGCCGCAGCGCTGATGGCGGTGCCCACACCACCGGACCCCACCACCCTCGATCGGCGTGATCGAGTCGTCCTCGAGCTGCTCTACGCCACGGCCATTCGGGTCGGTGAACTGGTCGGCGCGAATATCGACGACGTCGATCGCGGTCGACGGGTCATCCGGGTGTTCGGCAAGGGGTCGAAAGAACGCACCGTGCCTTACGGGCTGGCCGCGGAGCGCGCGATCGACGACTGGCTGACCAACGGCCGGCCGGCGCTGGCAATTGCGCGGAGCGGAGCGGCGCTCGTACTCGGGGCCCGAGGCGGCCGGATCGATGCGCGCACCGTCCGCTCAGTTGTGCACCGGCGACTTGCCGCCGTCGCAGGCGCCCCTGATCTCGGGCCCCACGGCCTTCGGCACACCGCTGCGACGCACCTGCTCGACGGTGGTGCGGACCTGCGCTCGGTGCAGGAATTGCTCGGGCACGCCAGCCTCGCCACCACTCAGATCTACACCCATGTGTCGGTCGAACGGCTGCGTCAGACGTACGTGCGCGCCCATCCGCGGGCCTGACGCCAGGGCAGCAGCCGTACCGGACCGAGTGGCCGGAGCAGCCGCAGCGGGTCTAGATAAATCCCATTGCGTCGGGCGCCCCAGTGCAGGCAACTGTCCACGCGGCAGGCATGGTGCTGCCCGCGCAGGCGACCGATGGGCTGCCCGCGCCGCACCGCGGTGCCGACGGCGACAACCGGCTCGACCGGCTCGTACTCGGTGCTCACCCCGTCTGCGTGCTCGATGACGATGACGCCGCGGCCGGCCAGCTGCCCGGCGAAGCGCACGCGCCCATTTGCCGCGGCAAGCACGAGCTCGGCGCCGGAAGCGGCCAGGTCGACGCCTCGGTGGCCCGCGGAATAGGGAGTCGGCGGCGCGCTGAACGGACGCACCACGACGGTGGCACCCGCCAGGGGCAGTCGGTAGCCCGCAAGGGGGGCGACGTCGACACCCCCGAGTCGGTAGCCCGCCGAGAAGGCGGCCTCGGCCGACGCGCTGCGCGCGGCAATCGGCAGCAGAACCGCCGCGACGAGCACGGTTACCACGACTGAGGACAGCCACCAACCCACCCGACGAGTCATGCCGGCGATCCTGCGGTCGACCCTGCGATTGCCATAGGGCGAATTGAGATCTGTGGACAGGGCTTGGGTCCTCCACAGATCGACTAGGACTTCGACAACGAGCGATCTAGGGAGTTGTCCCGATGCCGGCACCCCCCTTAGCCGCGCAATGTCGACGACATCAGGAGATACCGATCCAGGAGGACGACATGAACCCGAGCATCTCGATGCTGATCGAAGCCGAAAATATCTATCGGCGCGAGCACGTCACCGACGAATTCCGCCGGAGCGGAGCCCGCGATCCTCACGGCTCCCGCTCCAGAGGGCACGGACGCCGCTGGCATTGGCGCCACGCCGGGGCAGCCTGAGCGTGACTGCCGTTGCCGTACAGGAGGCCACCGACGGGGTAGCGGCTCTGGCTCCGTCGGAAGGCACGGCGACAATGGCTGGCATGCCGCGCTCCAACCATCCACTCGTGGGTCGCCTCGCCGAGCTTGCCGTGCTTACCGCAGCTCTAGACGACGCGGCCCGGCAGGATGCCGCGGCGGTTCTGCTCTCCGGTGATGCCGGAGTAGGCAAGACCAGGCTACTGACGGAAGTCGCCGCCCGGGCGGCCGAGCGCGGGACCGCCGTCCTCATCGGCCACTGCATCGATTTCGGAGACGCGGCGCTGCCGTACCTACCCCTTAGCGAGGCATTCGGCCGGCTCGCCACCGAGCAGCCCGAGCGGGTCGAGCGGCTCGTCGCAGACTATCCGCCGATCGCCCGGCTGCTGCCTGCCCGCCGCCGGCTTGATGCGCCGGTGTCCCCGCCGGACGAGCGCATCGAGCGCAGCGCCTTGTTCGAGGCGGTGCTTGGCGCTTTCGGCGAACTGGCCGCTGACCGGCCGCTGTACGTGGTGGTCGAGGACGTCCACTGGGCCGATCAGTCGACCCGCGACCTGCTCGGCTTCCTGCTCGCCCGCATCCGCGATGAGCAACTGACCATCGCCGTGAGCTATCGCAGCGACGATCTGCATCGCCGCCATCCATTGCGGCGTTCGGTCGCCGAGTGGTCCCGGCTTCCGAAAGTGCAACGGGTGCATGTTGCGCCGCTCGACGACGTGCAGCTGCGCGAGCTGATTCGCGAGCTGCATCCCGGCGCCCTGTCCGCGCACGACGTCCGCCAGATCGTTACCCGATCCGAGGGCAATGCCTTCTTCGCAGAGGAGCTGCTCGCGGCCACCGAGACGCAGCTGGATGCCGGCACAGTGCCGTCCGAACTCGCTGATCTGCTGCTCGTTCGGCTGGATCGCCTTGGCGAGCGCGCCCGCGACATCGTCCGGGTTGCAGCGGTGGCCGGGCGCCACGTGCCCCACGCCCTTCTCGCGATGGTGTCAGACCTGCCCGAAACGGTGTTGGACGAGGCACTACGCGAGGCCGTCGACGCGCAGATCTTGGTCGCCCATGGCGAGAGCGGCTACGGCTTCCGCCATGCCCTGCTGGCCGAGGCGGTGTACGACGACCTGCTGCCCGGTGAACGGGTGCGGCTGCACGCCACCTACGCGGCCCAGTTGCCCAAGCAAAGTGCCGTAGGCACCGCAGCCGAGCTCGCCCGTCACGCGCGCGAGTCGCACGACCTGGCTACCGCATTCGCGGCCAGCATCCGGGCCGGAGACGAGGCGATGACCGTCGCCGCCCCGGACGAAGCGATGCGTCATTACGAGACCGCCCTGGAACTGCTGCCCAGCGCACCCGACGGCGATATCAGCGGTCCTTGCCTCGTCCGCGCGGCGGCCGACGCGGCGTCCGCCGCGGGGCACCGTGACCGGGCGGTAGCCCTGATCCGGCAGGCGGTGGCCGACCTACCCGCCGACGCCGAGCCCGACATCCGTGCCGGGCTACTGCAAGCACTGGCCGTCCACCAGCTCAACATCGACGCCGACCTCGACGCGCTGTCGGCAACCGAGCAGGCGCTCGCTCTCGTGCCGGCCGAGCCGGTCACCAGCCTGCGTGCGCGGGTGATCGTCGTTCACGCCAGGGTGCTGAACTCGATGGGCCGTGACACCGAGGCCGCGCGTTGGGCCCAGCTGGCGCTAGACGCCGCCCGTCAGCTCGAGGCGCCCGACATCGCGGCCGACGCCGAGACGACGCTGGCCGTGCTCCAGCGGCGGTCGGGCAACGCGACCGAAGCCGCCCAACGGCTGCGCTCGGTGGCCGACGACGCGCGCGGCGCGGGTGAGGTCCCTGTGGAGCTGCGCAGCCGGTACCTGCTCGGCATGTTGCACTACGAGCAGGGTGATCTCGACGCGGCGCTGCGGGCATTTCGCTCCACCGCCCAGCGGGCTCGGCAGAGCGGGCGGCAGTGGGCCGCCTACGGCGTGGACGCCCGGATGATGGCGGGGCTGACCGAGTACGTCATGGGCGACTGGGACGCTAGCCTGCGCACGCTCGACGTGGAGGACGAAGACCCGCCGTCGGTCGCCGAGGCGGGCTTGTCGGCCGTGCGGCTCGCCGTTCGCACCGGCCGCGGCGAGCTCGCCGCCCTCGACCAGTTGCCTGCGTTGAGAGCGTGGTGGAGCCGCGACGGCATGTTCGCGGTGCTGTCCACCGGCCCAGCCATCGACCTGTACGGGACGCTTGGCCGAGTCGAGGACGCGCAGGCGCTGCTGGACGAGGCGGTGACCCTGATCACCGAGCTCTGGCAGAGCGAACACTTCATGGCGCGGGTCCGGATGTCGGCACTGATGCTCGGGGCATTGGCCCAGGCCGTGGACGATCAGCCGACGACGACTCGCGAGGAATGGGCAGAGCGGGGAAGAGCCCTGATCGAGGCAGCCCGCGCGAGCGCCGAACACGGCATGCCTGCCGGTAGGCAGTTGGGGGTGGAAGGAAACGCCTGGCGGATGCGCGCCGAAGCCGAGTGGGCCCGGCTGCGCTGGCGCGCCGGCGTCGATCCCCCGGCGGCAGCCGAGCTCATCGAGATATGGGAGCGCACGGTCGACGGATTTGGTTACGGCCATGTCTACGAGCAGGCACGGTCGCGGGTCCGGCTGGCGGCCGTGCTGCGTGTCATCGGCACGCCGCAAGCGGCCCGCGAGCAGGCCGATCTGGCCCGTCCGGTCGCTCGTCGGCTGGGGGCCCAGCCGCTGCTGGACGAACTGCGTGCGCTTGGCACCAGTCCGGCGCCCGGGGCGACCACCGATCCGATGCCGCTGACCCCGCGCGAGCGCGACGTTCTCGCACTCCTCGTCGAGGGACGCACCAATCGCCAGATCGCCCGCCGGCTCTACATCAGTGAGAAGACGGTCAGCGTCCACGTGTCGAACATCCTTGCCAAACTGGGAGTGGCCAGCCGCACCGAGGCAGCCGCCGTCGCTCGGCGTGACGCGCTGCTCAGTTGACGCGGTCGGCCTCAGCCGAGCGCACGCAAGCAGATCTCGTCGGCCAGCAGTTCGGGTCGTTCATCCGGCAGCCAGTGGCTGGCGCCCTCGAGCGGGACGAACCGGTAGTCGGCGTCGACGTAGCGTCCAGACAGCTCGGCAGCTGCCCGACCGAAAGCAATGTCGGCGCTTCCCCAGACGTAGCTCGTCGGCACGGTGACGAGCCCCAGCCCCTGGCTGTCGTCGGGTGACATGGCGCGGTACCAGTTCAAGGCCGCCGTCAGGGCACCCGGTAGCTGCATGGCCGCGACGTCCTCATCCATGCGGGCGGATGGCATCCGGTCGCCGAACAGCGCGCGAAGCCGCCGCCCGTCGTCGTCGAGTAGCGCCGCCTCAGCGACTCCGGGCCGGCGAAACTCGCGAATGTAGGCAAAGCGCTCCCGTTCCTCGGGCACCGTCGCCAGGACGTGATCCAGTGCCAGTTGGTTCGGGGTCGACACCGCGATGAACGTCCGGACCAGCTCGGGATGCCGAGTGGCCAGCTGCCAGCCGACGATCCCGCCGAAGTCATGGCCGGCGACGTCGACTCGTCCGCCGAGCGATTGCGCGAAGCCCATGGCGTCGCGCACCAGATCCGCCATGCGGTAGGCGGCCACGTCGGATGGGCGAGCACCGGAGCTGTAGCCGCGCTGATCGACAGCCACCGCGCGTAGCCCTCGCTGGCCGAGCTGCGCTCCGACGGCCGCCCACGACGTCGAGGTCTGCGGGAAGCCGTGAAGCAACAGCACTACCCGACCCCCGGACGGCCCCCAAGCGCGCGCGGTGAAGCTCCAGTCCCCGACCTCGAGGGTCAACAATTCAGCCATGCGGGCAGGCTAGCGCTCCGGTTTCCGCCGACCGGGAGCGAGCGGCTAGACTTATAGGCGCACATTAGCAGCTCGATCCGTCGAGCTGACTTCGCGTGCCCGCCCGACGTTCGTTCATCGGGTAGACGGCCAGCCTCGGTCCGCGCTCCGCTCACGCAGAGCGTCGGCCTCTGGTCGTGACACCGGGCACTAGGGCGGCGGGCCGACCGGGTCCGTCCGCGACAACCGAGGACCGCGCGCAGCCGGTCGAGCACCGGCGCACGCATGAGCACAGGGAGAACGACCGGCATGGCCGTCGTGACAATGAAAGACATGCTTGATTCCGGCGTGCACTTCGGGCATCAGACCCGGCGCTGGAACCCGAAGATGAAGCGGTTCATCTTCACCGAGCGCAACGGCATCTACATCATCGACCTGCAGCAGACGCTGAGCTACATCGACACCGCTTACGAGTTCGTCAAAGAAACCGTCGCGCACGGTGGCAGCGTGATGTTCGTCGGGACGAAAAAGCAGGCACAGGAAGCCATCGCCGAGCAAGCGACACGGGTCGGCATGCCTTACGTGAACCACCGCTGGTTGGGCGGGATGCTGACCAATTTCTCCACCGTGTTCAAGCGGCTGCAGCGGCTCAAGGAACTCGAAGCCATGGAGCAGGCGAACTGGGAAGGCACCGCAACCAAGAAAGAACAACTCATCCTGACCCGCGAGAAGGACAAGCTCGAGCGCACGCTGGGCGGTATTCGCGAGATGGGGCGCGTGCCAAGCGCGATCTGGGTGGTCGATACGAAGAAGGAGCACATCGCCGTCGGCGAGGCCCGTAAGCTCGGCATCCCGGTGATCGCGATCCTCGATACCAACTGCGACCCGGACGAGGTCGACTACAAGATCCCCGGCAACGATGACGCGATCCGCAGCGCCGGGCTGCTCACCCGAGTGATTGCCGATGCGGTCGCCGAGGGTCTGATCGCCCGGGCTGCGAACGCGGCAAATGCCGGCCGGGACGAGAAGCCCGAGCCCGGCCGGGTCGCCGCTGACGAGCCGCTTGCGGCCTGGGAGCAGGACTTGTTGCAGCCCGCTGGCACGCAGCAGTCAGACTCCTCGCCGCAGACCGCGGCCGAGATCCCAGCCGGTGACACGAGCGGCGGGGACGCTGGCGAGCTCGCCCAGACCGTGGACGAGCCGGCGCCCGCGCCGAGCCCGGCTGCGCAGTCGCCGGCAAGCGACCCGACCAGCTGACCGATCCGACAGACG
>JBDUCV010000021.1:0-33691 GCA_040003255.1 Actinomycetota bacterium | reverse complement strand
GGCGTTACACGCCCGATAAGGAAATCGTCGGCCGTCACGCTGAAACGTTCGCCTGCCGCACCGACACTGAACCCGCATGCCCGACGGGTTCCGGGATCCGCCTCGATCTCACCGGTCTGATGCACAGCCCCGGCGCGCTGGTCCGGGTGCCGGTGTTCCTGGTCGCGCTGCTGATCGTGCGTGGCGTGCCGGCCGTGCTCAGTCTGCGCGAGCTCGGCGTGCGCGCAACGGTCGCCGTCGGCCTGCTGCAAGCGACATCCCTGCCGTTCCTGGTGACAGCGACGCAGATCGGCCTCGTCCTCGGCAAGATCTCGAGCGTGACCGCCGCCGCGATCGTCTGCGCCGGGCTGCTGTCGGTTCTCGTCTTTCCGCCGGCCGCGCTCGCGCTGCTCGGTCAGGGTCACGGTGCCGATGAGCCGCCGTCCGGACGGGCCGATCTCCAGGATCGGAAAGCGCTCAATAGCTGATCCCGGGCGCCCGCGGAGATCGTTTCTACGGTGACTTGCCCGAGCGTGCGACGCGCCTCGCGGATCTGGTCGAGATACCGCTCGCAGCCGGGGCATACCTCGAGGTGCTGTTCGAACCGGGCGCGCGCCGCCGGGCGGAGTTCGTCCTCGAGGTATTCGGTGACGAGCTCGACGAATTCCTGGCAGGTGATCTCGCCGAAGTCGACGTTGTCCCAGTCGGTCATGAGACGGCCTCGAAGTACCCGGCGAGCACCTCGCGGATCCGGGCACGACCGCGATGCAGCAACACCCGCTGATTGGCCGCGGTGAGATCCAGCAGCGCGCAGACCTCGCCCGAGTCGAAGCCGTCGACGTCGCGCAGGGAGACGACCAGGCGCTGCTGCTCCGGCAGCCGGGCAAGCTCGCGGCGGACGAGGCCCAACGCCTCATCGGCCAGCAACATGTGCTCGGGCGAGCCGTGCCAGGGCGCCGGGAACCGGACCCAGTGCCCGGGCCAGCGATCCTCGACGGACTGGAACCGGGCCGCGCTCAGCGTCGGCCCGGCGTTGTCCACATGCAGGTCGACCGGCACGGACCTCTTCTCGCGCACTCCCCGCGTCTTAGCGATATTGACGAGCACCCGGAACAGCCACGTACGCAGGCTGGAGCGCCCCTCGAACCCGTCGATGCCCTTGAGCAGCGCGAGCCACGTGTCCTGCACGACATCCTCGGCGACCTCGCGCGACGCGACATGTCCGCGCGCCACGGCGAGCATCGCGGGACTGTGCCGATCCACAAGTTCGGCGAAGGCACGCTCGTCACCTGCCCGCAGCGCGTCGACCAGCTCGTCGTCGGTAGTCGTCACCAGAGTCTCCGCGGCACACCGTAGTGACCCGGTGCACCGCGCCCGAGCCACCTGACACGTGCTGTACGCAACCGGTAATAAGACGGTCAGCGGTACTCGGGGTTCTCGTAGTCGAAGCGGCATCCGGCATCCCATTCCGAGCGCTGGTTGCCATGCGCGGGGATGCCGCCGGCGTCCTTGAGGATCCGGGCCAGGTGCATCAGGTTCCACGTCATGAACGTCGTGTTGCGGTTGGTGAAGTCGTTCTCAGGACCGCCGGAGCCGGGGTCGAGGTAGGACGGGCCGGGGCCGGCTTCGCCGATCCACCCGGCGTCGGCCTGCGGCGGGATGGTGTAGCCGATGTGCTGCAGCGTGTAGAGGACGTTCATCGCGCAGTGCTTGATGCCGTCCTCGTTGCCGGTGATGAAGCAGCCGGCGACCCGCCCGTAGTAGAGGTACTGGCCGGCGTCGTTGAGCAGGTGCGATCCGCCGTAGAGCCGCTCATGGACCTGCTTCATGATCGAGCTGTTGTCGCCGAGCCAGATCGGTCCGGCGAGCACGAGTATGTCGGCCGCCTTCACCGTCGCGAAGATGTCGGGCCAGTCGTCGGAGGCCGCGCCGTGCTCTGTCATGTCCGGCCACACGCCGGTGGCGATTTCGTGGTCGATCGCCCTGATCTCGTCGACGTGCACGCCGTGCTCGCGCATGATGTGCGCGCTGGCGTCGACAAGCCCTTGGGTGTTGCTGGTCTCGGGTGAGCGTTTCAGCGTGCAGTTGATGAACAGCGCCCGGAGGTCGTCGTAGCTCGCTGGTGCCTGGGTCATCGTGATCCTTTCGAGAGGGACGTCAGAGCAGCTGCGCGTCCTGCTGCACGCACAGCAGGGCGGGTCCGTCGACGGAGAACAGCAGGGCGAGCGCGTAGTCGAGTTGCTCGCGGCGGTCGACCCGGATACCGGTCGCGCCGCAGAGCTCCGCGTATTCCGCCCAGTCGGGATTGTGCAGCGATGTGTGCCAGGGTGGGTAGCCCGCGGCCAGCTGCTCCTTGCTGATCTTGCCCAGCGAGTGGTTGTCGAGCAGCAGGTGCTTGATCGGGATCCCGTACTTCACCGCGGTCAGCAGTTCGGCGCTGTACTGGCCGAAGCCGCCGTCGCCGGTGACCGCGAGGATCGGCCGATCGGGCGCCGCCGCCCAGGCGCCCATCGCCGCCGGATAGCCGAAGCCGATCGAGCCGAGATAGCCCGACATCAGCACCGGCTGGCCGGCCGACTCGAGATAGCGGCCGAGCGAGTAGGCATGGTTGCCGACATCGACGGCGACGATCGCGTCCGCGGGCAGATGCCGGGCCAGCGCGTCGAATACTGCGGCTGCCGACACTCCGGCGCCGCGGTCGTCCCTGACCCGCCGGGCCTTCTCAGCCCGCCAGATCGCCCAGCGCTGCGCCACGTCCGGACGTTGGTCGGTGGCCTTCGCCTCGCCGGTGCGTTCGTCCAGTGCCGCCACGGTCAGCGCGGCGTCGCCGAGTAGATGTTCGGTGACCGAATCGAATCGACCGATCGCGGTGTGCGCGTCATCGATCTGCACGATCGGCTTGTACGCCGCGATGCCGGTGTGGTTCGAGAATGATGCTCCGACGACGACGAGCAGGTCGGACTCGTTCATCAGCCAGCTCGCCACCGGTGTGCCGCTGCGGCCGAGCACGCCGGCCGCGAGCGGATGTGTGTCCGGGACGAGGCCCTTGGCCTTAAACGTCGTGAGGACGGGCGCGCCGAGCCGCTCGGCGAGCCCGCTGACCTCGTCCCGGGCCCCGCGGGCGCCATGGCCGACGATGATCACCGGCCGCCGGGCGTCGCGAAGCAGCGCTGCGGCCCGGTCCAGCGATTCACTGTCGGGCAGGATGCGGCGCGTGGTGAACCGCCCGGCCGGGTTCGACGCCGGTTGCTCAGAGGGCAGCACCTGTACCTCGTCGGGCAACACGAGATGCGTGACTCCGCGCCCGTCGATGGCTCGCTTCACCGCCAGCGCGGCAAGTTCCGCATGATCGCTGCCCGCCTCGACGACCTCGGACGAGACCGCGACGTCGGCGAAGACCCGCGACAGGTCGAGATCCTGGAACGCCCCGCGGCCGCGAACTGCCGACGGCACCTGCCCCGACACCGCGACGACCGGGGCGCCGTCCAGCTTGGCGTCGTAGAGGCCGGTGAGCAGGTTGGTCGAGCCCGGCCCGGCGATCGCGAAGCACATCGCCGGCCGGCCGGTCAGCTTCCCGTAGGCACTGGCGGCGAACGCGGCGGCACCCTCGTGCCGGATCCCGATGTAGGTGATCTCGCCGCGCGCTTCGGCCATGCGCAGTGCATCAGCGAAGCCGAGGTTGGAATGGCCGACCATGCCGAAGACATGGGTGATGCCAAACGCGACGAGCGTCTCGACCAGGACTTCGCCGACGGTACGTGTAGGTGGCGCGACGTCGGGCATCTTGACGTAGACGCCGTCGGCGCGTTCCTCGACGGGGAAGCTCGCCACCGAGTCACTGAAGCCGCCCGGCGGCCGCCCGGTGATCGGGTCGTAGTCGTAGCCGTGCCAGGGGCAGCGCAGCAATCCCTTCTCGATCGAGCCCTCGCCGAGGGGACCGCCCTGATGTGGGCAATGGTTGTCCAACGCCCCGAGCCTGGCCCCGCATCGCGCCAGCGCGACCGTCCGCCCGTCCACCTCCACGCTCCGCACGCGCCCCTCGTCGGGGACGTCGCCGTCCTCAACCCGATGCCACCGTGCCGCCATCGCGCTCTCCTCCGCAGCTCACTTCTGACTGCACAGTGCGCGAGAACGCGACGATCGTTACAAGGGAACAGGTACCCAGCTCAGTCACCTCGGCTCAGCGCGCACCAAAGGCGACCGTGTCGTACGAGGTCATCGGCCGTGGGGACATGCGGACGTCGATCCGGGCTGCCTGCGGCGGAGCCAAGGATTGACCCTCGCCGAGCGTGCGTGTACTTTCCATATTAGCTAATTATCCATCAAGTGAAATATGGACAGGCTCATGACGCGCGTGATCGACGAGGACCGGCTCAGCGAGACTTTCGCCGCCTTAGCGAACTCGACGCGACGCGCGATCCTGGCGCGGCTGGCCGAAGGGGAGGCGAACGTCAACGAGCTCGCCCAGCCGTTCGACCTGACGCTTCCTGCCATCTCCAAGCACATCAAGGTGCTGGAACGCGCCGGCTTGGTCGCTCGGGGTCACCGAGCTCAGTACCGGCCTTGCACGCTTGAGGCCGCCCCGCTCGAGGAGCTCTCGACCTGGGCCGAGCAGTACCGCCCGGTCTGGGAAGCCCGCTTCGACCGGATGGACGGCTACCTCACCCAACTGCGACCTCAACGAAAGATGGACGAACACGATGACTGACAACAACGCCTCGCGGGACGCGGTGGTGATCGAACGCAGCTTCGATGCACCGGTGGATCTTATCTGGCAGATGTGGACCGAGCCGGAACACTTCAAGGCCTGGTACGGCCCGGACGGTGCCACGGTTCCCGTTGCGGAGATGGACGTGCGGGTCGGTGGCACTCGTCTAGTGAGCATGGAGATGCAGTCTGCGAAGGGCCCGATGCAGATGTGGTTCACCGGCGAATACCGCGAGGTCGTCGAGAATGAGCGACTTGTCTACACCGAGTCGATGTCTGACGAGAACGGCAACGTGGTGTCGCCCGCGGACATGGGCATGCCTGAGGGGCACCCCACGACGACCGAGGTCACGGTCGAGCTCGAGGACGTCGGCGGTCGCACGAAGATGGTGATGACCCACGCTGGGGTTCCCGCAGACTCGCCAGGTGCTGCCGGTTGGCTTATCGCGCTCGACAAGCTCGCCGCCCACGTCAAAGCACAGAGCCTCCAATAACGCCGCTCATCGCGAACGCCTGACAAGCGTTGCAGGTCAGCTGAACTCTTGGGACCTGGTGCGCCGCGTGACAGTGGGCGACCACCTCCAAAGGCGCTGTTGCGTTGACTGGTTGCAGGGTGTGGGGACACTGGTCGGATGATCAACGCGAAGCCACCGTCGTCGGCCCCGCCCGCCGGGTATCGGTTCCCGCGTGAGGTCATCGCGGTCGCGGTGCGCTGGTACCTCCGATACGGCCTGTCCTACCGAGACGTCGAAGAAGAACTGCTTGCCGAG
This sequence comes from Actinomycetota bacterium, assembly GCA_040003255.1. GTDB lineage: Bacteria > Actinomycetota > Actinomycetes > Mycobacteriales > Jatrophihabitantaceae > JBDUCV01. Next base: position 28,235 of record JBDUCV010000021.1, on the reverse strand, counting down.
CGCGGTATCGAGGTTGATCACGTCACGATCTCACCGGTGGGTGCAGACTTTCACTCCCGAGTTCATCGACGCTGCACGCCCTGCTCGACACGCGACGGGTAATCGGTGGTTCGTCGACGAGACCTACGTCAAGGTGGCCGGCCGCTGGACCTACCTCTACCGTGCAGCCGATCAGCACGGCCAGGTCATCGACGTGCTCCTCTCAACCCGCCGCGATGCGGCGGCTGCACGGTTGTTCTTCACCAGTGCCCTGCGGTTCGGGCCATCGCCGGTCGAGGTGACCAGCGACCGGGCACCGGTCTACCCGCGGATCATCGACGACCTCGAGCCGACCGCCCGGCAAGTCACCGAGCAGTATGCCAACAACGCCATCGAGGCCGACCACGGACGACTCAAGGCCAGGCTTCGACCAATGCGCGGACTGAAACGACTGGCCTCCGCGCGTACCGTCTCAGCCGGGCACGCCTTCGTGCAGAACCTTCGACGTGGCCACTACGAGATCACCGCGGACCTACCCACTTGTCACCGGGTACTCGTCGCATTCCACGAACTCGCTCACTGCCTCTGACCGCAGCCAGCGGCCACCACGTCGCAACCGGCGTGCCCGCCGATCGCCAACGCAACAGCGCCGTCAGCCGCACCTTGTCCGAGCTTGCGGACCGAGCCGAACTCTGGCTGGCCAGCCTGGATGCCCTGCCCTTCGACAAAGGCAAGATCACGAAGCTGCAGCGAGTGATCTCACATCGACGCCGACGACTCACGGCAGCCCAGTGAGTGTTCCTTGAGGCGCATTCGGACGCTAGGGCAACAGACATCCCGTCAATTCTCCGAACCGCCACGCCTGATCACGGAGTGGTCGCGGCGGCTTGGAGCTGCCTCGGGACGCTCTCGTCCAGCGAGACTTGCCGTACGCCGAACTCCTGGACGAGGGCGTCCATCGGGATGATGCTGTCGTAACTCTCGAGCAGGGTCATGAATCCGCTGACGAAATCCGGATAGCCGGGCAGCGCATCTCCAATCGGTAGGTGGCGAACCTCGATCTGGCGTCCCAACACACGCTCATGGGCCGCGACGACGTCATGCCAGGTAACCGGCTGCGGTCCGCCCAGCACGAGAACTCGGTTGTGCGCGCGCTCGTTTCCCACAGCAGCCACGGCGAACCTGGCAACGTCCGCGGCCGAGATCATCGAGTGCTTGCGGGTTCCTTCGCCGATGAGGGTGACCGGCTGCCCGGCGCGGACAGGTTGGCCGACGATGTTCGGGCACCAGATCTCCATGAAGAGGTTCGGCATCAAGATCGTGTAGGTGAGGCCGCTCTCTTTCAGATACCGCTCCGCGATCGCCTTGCCGCGCAGGAACGGCACCGGGCTGTCGAGGTCTGATCCCAGCGCGGAGATGAAGACGAACTGGCGGACGCCAGCGGCCCGGGCGGCGTTGACGAGGGCACGGTTGCCCAGCTCTTCCACGGTCTGCGGGTTGTCGTCGCCCCCACGCGACGCGGAGTTCGCCGTGGTGATGACGACGTCCGCTCCCACACAGGCGCGATCCAGCGAAGCTGGGTCTTTGAGGTCGCCGGTCGCCGTCTCGGCACCACGCGTCCTGAGGCTCTCGGCCGACTCGGGTGACCGCACCAGAGCCCGGACGCTCTTCCCTTGATCGAGCAGACCGTCAACGATCAGGCCGCCGAGCATTCCCGTGGCGCCCGCGACGAGGATCATCGTCCTGCTCCAGTTGTCTCGGCAGGAGCGGCAACTGCGCCGACCGCCATCAGAAATCCCGAGATGTCAACGACGTCCCAGTGCTCGGCCAGACGGCCATCACGCAACAGATGGACATCCACGCCGCGAGTGGTGACGCTCTTCCCCGTTGGCGCGAACCCAAACCAATCACCCACATGCGTGCCCTCGTTGCTCCACGTGACGGCGGCCTTTTCGCCTTCGACCACCAGATGCTCGATCGTGAACCTGGGGTTGAACGCGGCCCGAACCATGCTGACGCGTTGCTTCAGACCCTCGACTCCCTGTGTCTGCCCCGGCAACGGGAAATGTTCGATGTGGTCGGGCCACGCGATGTCGTCCAGCACCTCGAGCCTGCCCTGGTTGCCGACCTCCTCGTAGAACCGCACGATCGTTCGCTTGTTTTGGCTTTCCTGCTCCGACATCTGGGTCACCTCCTGCTGACTCAACCGGCCGGCACCGGTCTGCTCCGGCGTGGCCAGGCTCGATCATGTTGGCTGACAGAGCCAGGCGCCATGAAACTAAGCCACCGTAAGGTCACCGAACTGCGTCACGGTGAAGGCCGGTGGGAGGCTGTGGAGACTGTGAAGGGCGACAAGCTAAGCCTCGCGCTCAGGAACCGGCGAGTGGCGGCCGGAATGACCCAGGAGCAGCTGGCTGATCGGGCCGGCATTAGTGCCCGCACCGTGAGCGACATCGAGCGGGGCCTTCGAACAGGTATCCACGGCGACACAGCTCGCCGCGTCGCGTCAGCGCTTGGGCTTGGCGGCGAGGACCGGGCGACTTTCGAAGCCGTCGCCCGGGGCCCCGGGGCGGCTTCGGAGCCGGCTGCCCAACCTGGCACCCTGCCGGTGCCTCCGACGCGACTGCTCGGTCGATCACGCGAGGTGAGGAGCATCACCGCGAGGCTCCAGGATCCGGACGTGCGACTGCTGACGCTGACCGGCCCGGGCGGCATCGGCAAGACCCGGCTAGCGCTGGAAGCCGCAGTCCGGGCCCGTCCGCGGTTTGGCGGGGGCGTCTTCTTCGTTGCACTTGGCGAGCTGAAGGACGCCTCGCTGGTCGCGCCCGAACTGGCCAAGGTGATCGGGGTGGTCGAGACGGGGCCGGAACTGCTGGAGCTGATGACCAGGCGGCTGGCAGGCAGACACGCATTGGTGGTTCTGGACACCTTCGAGCACCTCATACCGGCCGTGCCACTGGTTTACTCCCTGCTGCTCAACTGTCCAGAGACCACTTTTCTCGTGACCAGCCGCAGTGCGCTGCGGCTGCGGGGTGAGCATGAGATTCCGGTGCCACCACTTGAGCTGCCTCCCGCGCCTCGCGAAACGTCTCCCGAAGGCATCAACCGCTGGCCGGCGACGGCGCTCTTCTGGGAGCGCGCACAGGCCGTGCGACCGGACCTGCAGCTCGACCCCGAGACCGCGTCGCTCGTCGCGGAGATCTGTCGCAAGCTCGACGGCCTTCCGCTGGCGATCGAACTTGCAGCGGCACGGGTCAGGCACCTGCCGCTGACTACCATCCGCGAGCAGCTCGAGCACCGGCTTGAGTTGCTGGTCGGCGGTCCGCGCGACCTGCCACTGCGACAGCGCACGATCCGTGACACTGTCGTGTGGAGCCACGATCTGCTCGGGCCTAGCGAGCAGACGCTGTTCCGCCGTCTGTCCATATTCACAGGCGGCTGGAGCTTGGACGCCATCCACTCCGTGGGCGGGGGTGTCGACGAGGTCGCAGACGCGCTGGAAGGCATCAGCGCCCTGGTCGATCAAAGTATTGTGGTGCTCGAGCCCAACCGCTCGGACCCGCGCTACGACATGCTCGATGTCGTGCGAGAGTACGCGGCTGCGTGCCTATCGGTCGCGGGCGAAACCGAGGAGATCGCGCGCCGACACGCGCTCTATTACCTGGCGTTGTCCGAGGCAGCGGAGCCCGAGCTGGTCACCGCAGGACACGAGCATTGGTTCCGGCGTCTCGACCTCGACCGGGGGAACCTCCGGCGCGGCATGGCCTGGACCATCGACCACAACGAGACGGTGCTAGCGCTTCGGTACGCGGTCGCGATGTGGCGATACTGGCGTCAACTCGGTGAATTCGCAGAGGGGCGGCGCTGGTCGCATGCCGCGCTGTCCATCGCCGGGGACGCTCCGCCCTCACTGCGAGCCAAGGCACTGTGCGCGGCGTCCGCTCTGGCCTTCCCGCAGGGCGATCACGCCCGGATGGCAGAGCTGGCCGCCAAAGCGATCGAACTCGCTCTGCAGAGCCCAGACCCCATGGACCTCCGAAACGTCTTGACGATCCAGGGATTGGTCGCGATGTGCCAGGGCCGCTATCCGGATGCGCTCGGGCCGTACACCGAATGCCTGGCCATCTGCCGCGGACTTGGACTCAGCTGGCAGCTAGCTACCTCGCACCTCAACCTAGGCGCAGCACTTCTGCACTCCGGTCGAACTGAGGAAGCGGTTGCGACGTTTGAGGAAGCGCTAAGCCTGTATCGCGAGCTCGGTGACGACATCTTCGCCGCCCGCGTGCGCAACCACATCGCGCATGCTGCCTTAGCCAGTAACGACGTCACTCGCGCAGATCGCCTCGCCCGCGAAGCGCTCACGTCGGTTGCGCAGCACAACGAACGCCAAGGCATCGCGGAGGGATTGGAAACCTTAGCTGCCGTGGCCGCCGCGCGCTCAGAGGTTGAGCGGGCGGCCACTCTCGCCGGCGCCGCCGCGGCGATCCGGGAGACGATCGCTTCTCACCCAGCACCCTTCGACGTCGCGATCACCGGTCCCCTTTTGGACACGATCAAGGCAAGCGTGAGCGAGAAGCGGTGGCGCAGCGTCTGGGATCGAGGCGCCGCGCTGGATTCGCAGGCTGCTGTCGCATACGCGTTGGGGAATTAGAGCTGACGATCGAGCAGGCCTCAAACGCCACGAGCGCGAACAGCCCGCGAGGGCAGCACCAGCATGGCGGCGACGCCAGCAAGGATCAGCACGAGAATGAAGATCGCGGCGAGGTGCGTCTGCAGCGAGCCACCGTCGTACATGGTCACCCCGACCGCAACCAGCGCGAGCGCAACGACTCCGAGCGTGATCGGATGCTGGTGTCGAAGCGCGAGCAGCACGAGTACTGCGGCCCCGACGTACCAGATAATGCTGGTGGTGCCCAACGCATCGATCTCGTCGATCACCGCGCCTGCGCCGGGCAGTGCCGCGACCACAGACCGGAAAAACATGGCGCCGCAGTGGAACACCAGCCCAGCCATCCCGACGGCGGCGAGAACTGCGTCGGCAGCGGTCATCGGCGATGCGAGTCGGCGCACCGGGAGAAACGGGAACAGCCACCGGGCTCCCAGCATGGCGGCAACGATTAGCGCGAGGCTGACGAGGTAACCGGTCGACACGACCTTCAGACTACGAAGCGGTAGCGATGTGGGTAGGTCGGCCGCGCCGCGACGTCCAGCCCGACCAGTGCGCAACGTCGATGGCGATTACCGGACCTGGCGGCCGTTGCTCGCGGTATTGGGGATAGCGGCCGGTCAGCTCGATCAGAGCCGCAGTCGCCTCCGGCGCATCGATCTCGATCACCCGGGCGCAGCCGTCGGCGCGCGCCCACCACAGCTCGTCCCAATCCTCGGAGTAACGGTCGACCAGTGCGCTGACCTGCGGGTTGTGCGCGATGTTGTCCAGTCGCCGCAGTTGGCGAGTGCTCTTGGGCTTGCCGTCGACGGCCGAATAGAGCACGTCCCCGGCGACGGCGAACACGATGGGCACGAGCAGCGGGCGGCCTTGGCCGTCGACAGTGGCCAGCCGAGCCACCCGTTCGGTGGCGAACCGATCCCGGGCCCACCCGCCGTCCATCCGCACGAAGCCAACCTAAACCGATCGCCGCGGGGCCGAACGCGGCACACTGATCGGATGTCACGGCTAGCGGTCCTTGACCTGGGCACGATCCTGTCCGTCTGGGCTCACCCCGATGACGAGGGGTACTGCTGCGGCGGGCTGATGGCGATGGCGGTCCGGGGTGGACAGCGGGTCGTGTGTGTCACAGCGACGCGCGGTGAGCTGGGCTCGACGGATCTGTCGCGCTGGCCGACTGGCCCTGAACTGGCCGCCGTGCGTACCCGGGAACTTGCCGCGTCGCTCGCCGTGCTTGACGTCACGGAGCACTACTGGCTCGATTACCCGGACGGTCGTTGCCAGGAGGTCGACCAGGATGAAGCGAGCGCCCGGCTGCGCGAGATTGTCGATCGGGTGCAGCCCGACACCGTGTTGACCTTCGGCCCGGACGGCGCGACCTACCACCCGGATCACATCGCCGTGTCGCGCTGGACGTCGGCGGCTGTGGCGGGAACGAAGGCACGCGTCCTGCACCAGGTGGTCACGCCCGAATGGCAAGCCGCAACGAACGACGTCGTCGCCGCGGAGCTGGTGATGATGGCCGACCGAAAGCCGGTAACCGTCGCCGAGTCGGACTGCGTGATCTACCTCAGCCTCGACGGCGAGCTGCTGGATCTGAAGTATCGCGCGATGCTGTGCCAAGAAAGCCAGATCGGGCCGCTGATGTCGCTCGCCGGCCCGGAGCGTTATCGCGCGATGCTCGCCGAAGAAGCTTTCACCGACGAGCGAGAAGAGGCGCGGGACTAGATGATCCCGGGCCTCCCGCGGCTCCTTTTCCGGGGCAAATCGAGCTAATATCTGTCGCGAAGTGTGCCGCTGCGGCGCGAGCCGTAGCAGGTCATCTGAGGCGGGGTATCGCATGAGCACGGTGCCGAGTGTTCCTGGCGTCAAGATCCTCCGCGCACGCTGGCAGGACGGCTACGAGCATGTGCTCAGCGCCGAGGCGCTCGAGCTGCTGGCGATGTTGCACCGCACGTTCGGGCCCCGGCGCGCCGAGCTGCTCGAGGCGCGCGCGGTGCGCGATGCCGAGCTGGCTGCGGGCGGGCTGCCCGAATTTTTGGCCGAGACCAAGGACGTGCGACAGAGCGACTGGCAGGTCGCCCCGCCGGCGCCGGGACTGGTCGATCGCCGGGTCGAGATCACTGGCCCGACCGATCGCAAGATGGTCGTCAACGCAATGAACAGCGGCGCAAAGGTCTTCATGGCCGACTTCGAGGACAGCAACACCCCGACGTTCGACAACCTCGTCACCGGGCAGCTGAACCTGCGCAAGGCGCTGCTGCGCGAGATCGACTTCAGCACGCCCGAGGGCAAGCGGTACGCACTCGAAGACGAGGTCGCGACGCTGGTCGTACGTCCTCGCGGGTGGCACCTGCCCGAGCGGCACCTGCTCATCGACGGCGAGCCGATCTCGGGCAGCCTGTTCGACTTCGGCCTGTACATGGCGACCAGCGCGCAGGTCGCGCTCGATGTGGGCATCGGGCCGTACTTCTACCTGCCCAAGCTTGAGAGCCACCTCGAAGCAAGGCTTTGGAACGACGTGTTCCTCGCCGCCCAGCAGGCGCTGGGGATCCCGCGCGGCACGATTCGCGCCACCGTGCTCGTCGAGACGATCATGGCCGCTTTCGAGATGGACGAGATGCTCTACGAGTTGCGCGAGCATTCCTCGGGCATGAACGCCGGCCGCTGGGACTACATCTTTTCGATGATCAAGAAGTTCCGGACGCGCGGTGCGCAGTTCCAGCTGCCCGATCGAGCCGATGTGAAGATGACTGTGCCGTTCATGCGCGCCTACACCGAACTGCTGGTCAAGACCTGCCACTCGCGGGGCGCGCACGCGATCGGCGGCATGGCTGCCTTCATCCCCAATCGGCATGACGCCGCCGTCAATGACGCCGCCCTCGCAGCGGTCAAGGCCGACAAGACACGGGAGGCCGACGACGGCTTCGACGGCTCGTGGGTTGCCCACCCCGACCTCGTCCCGATCGCGATCGAGGTCTTCGACGCCAAGCTGGGCACGCGGCCGAACCAGCTGCACCGCCGACGCGATGAGGTGCAGGTCACCGCGGCCGAGCTGCTGAACGCCAAGGCCACCCCGGGGCAGATCACCGAGGCCGGATTGCGCAACAACGTCAGTGTGGGCATCCAGTACCTCGAGTCCTGGCTCAGGGGTGGCGGTGCGGTCGCCATTTTCAACCTGATGGAGGACGCCGCCACGGCCGAGATCAGCCGATCGCAGGTGTGGCAGTGGGTCCACAACGGCGTGTCCACCGCCGAGGGCACGCCGATCACCGCCGACTATGTGCGCACGCTCGAGGCCGAGGAGCTCGAAAAGGTCAGGGCCGCTGTCGGCGACGAGGTCTACGCCAAGGGCTCCTACGGCGCGGCCCGCGAACTGTTCGAGCAGGTCGCGCTGGCCGACGAGTTCGTCGAGTTCCTTACCCTGCCGGCCTACGAGCGATTGGCTGAGCCAAAATGACGGTGGTCGCCGAGCCGGGCGTCACCGTCCGGCTGGCCGAGCGGCTACGCAACGCGATCGGTGCCGAGCGGGTGCTCACCGACCCCGCACAGCTGCGCACCTACGAGTGCGACGGGTTGGCCAACTTCCGGGTGATACCGGGCGTCGTCGTGCTGGCGGAGAGTACCCAGCACGTGGTCGACACGGTGCGGCTGTGCGCCCAAGCTGGCGTCCCCTTCGTGGCTCGGGGCTCTGGTACGGGTCTGTCCGGCGGGGCGCTGCCCGTGGCCGACGGGGTCCTGATCGTGCTGTCACGGCTGCGCAAGATCGTGCGCATCGACCCCGACAACGCCCGAATCGTGGTCGAACCCGGCGTTATCAATCTGTGGGTCAGCCGCGAGGCCGCCGTGCACGACCTGGTGTACGTCCCCGACCCGAGCTCGCAGCAGGTGTGTTCCATCGGCGGAAACCTGGCCGAAAATTCCGGTGGCGCGCACTGTCTGAAGTACGGATTCACCGTCAACCACGTCTTGGGCGCCGAGATCGTGCTGTCCGACGGCCAGCTGGTCCACCTCGGCGGTACCGCCGCAGAGCATCCCGGCTACGACCTGCTCGGGGTGTTCGTCGGCAGCGAGGGCACCTTGGGCGTAGCCACCGAGGTGACACTGCGCCTGGTGCGCGTCCCAGAGGCGGTGCAGACGATGCTCGTCGGTTTCCGCAGCGTCGAGGATGCCGCGGGAACGGTCAGCGACATCATCGCCGCTGGGATCCTGCCGGCCGCCATCGAGATGATGGACGCCCTGGCCATCGAGGCCGCCGAGGCCGCCGTCCGGTGCGGCTACCCGCCCGGCGCCGTCGCGGTGCTGGTCATCGAGCTAGACGGTCCGCAGATTGAGGTCGAGGCCCAGTTCGCGCAGGTCGCGCAGCTCGCGCAGGCGCGCCACGCGTTCGAAACGCGCATCGCCGCTGACGCCGCCGAGCGTGCGCTGATGTGGAAGGGCCGCAAGTCGGCCTTCGCCGCGGTCGGACGCATCAGTCCCGCTTACTTCGTACAGGACGGCGTGATCCCGCGCACCCGGCTGCCTCAGGTGCTCGCCGAGATCAGCCGGCTGGCCGACCAGGCCGGGCTACGGGTGGCCAACGTGTTCCACGCCGGCGACGGAAACTTGCACCCGCTGGTGCTCTTCGACGACGCGATCGACGGCCAGGCGCACGACGCCGAAGAGCTGGCCGGAGCCATCCTCGACCTCTGTGTGGCGTTGGGAGGCTCGATCACCGGCGAACACGGGGTGGGCCACGAGAAGAAGTTGAAGATGTCGACCCAGTTCACGCCTGACGACCTCGACACCATGCAGCTGGTGCGCTGCGCGTTCGACCCCGGCAACCTCGCCAACCCGGGCAAGATCTTCCCGACGCCGCGACTGTGCGGCGAGCGCCCCGGACCGCGCAGCGGCGCCGACCACGCCCGCGACCCGGCGATGGGCCAGGTGTTCTAGATGCCGGTGCTCACCGTCGAGACCCGCCCGGGCACCGACGCAGACGCGGTGGCAGGGGTGGTGCCGGCCCAGGTGGTGCGGCCGGTGTCGGTCGACGAGGTCGTCGAGGTCCTGCGCACCGCCCGGGCCGAGCGGGCCACCGTCGTCCCCGTCGGCGCCGGCACCAAGACCGGGTGGGCCGCGCCGCCGACCTCGTGCGACGTCGTGCTCGACACGACTGGGCTCGGCCGGGTCGTCGAGCACACCGCCGGCGATTTGGTGGTCGTGGCCGAGGCCGGTGTCCGGCTGGCGGTGCTGCAGGCCCAGCTCGGTCAAGCGGGACAGATGCTGGCGCTCGATCCGCCCGAACCGGGCGCGACGCTCGGCGGCCTGGTGTCGGCGAACGCGTCCGGACCGCGCCGGCTGCGTTATGGCACCGTCCGTGACCTGCTGATCGGCGTCACCGTGGTACTGGCCGATGGCACGACGGCCAGAGCTGGCGGCAAAGTGGTCAAGAACGTCGCGGGATACGACCTCGGCAAGCTTTACACCGGGGCGCACGGCAGCCTGGGAGTTGTCGTGTCCACCACCTGGCGGCTGCACCCACTACCGCCGGCCCACGGCGCGGTCGTCGTCCCGGTGGCCGACCCGGCCGAGGCCGGTCGGCTCGCGCAGCTCGTCGCCCGCTCCACGCTAACCCCCAGCGCCTGCGAGCTGAGGAGCGATGACGACGGCCTGCGACTGGTCGTGCTTTTTGAGTCGATCGCCGAGTCGGTGGAGTCGCAGTCGCAGGCCGTCCTGGCGACGCTCGGCGGGGTGGTGGCCGACGAGGTACCGGCTTGGTTCGGAGAAAGGCCAGGCGGCGCGGGCGATCTGGTCCTGCGCCTCGCCTACGAGCCCTTCGCGCTGCCTGCGGTTCTGGCCGCGCTGCCCGCAACTGCTGTCTGCACCGCCTCGGCATGCACAGGGGTGGCCTATGTAGCGCTCCCGGGCGACGAAGGCTCCGCCGCGCTCCCCGGCCTGCGCGCTGCTCTGACGCCGTACGACGGAACCGCGGTGGTGCTATCCGCCCCGGCTCGTGTCCGCGAGGGGCTGGACCACTGGGGTCCGGTCGGCGACGCGCTCGACCTGATGCGCACGCTCAAGGACCGGTTCGACCCGGACCATATGTTGTCGCCCGGACGCTTCGTCGGGGGGCTCTAGATGTCGACCGAATCGCCGCCGGTAGCGGGCTCGGCGAGCGACCTGCCGGTGGGTACGCCCACCGGGGCGCTACGGGCTGGCGACCAGGCTGCAGCCGAGGTGATCGGCGCCCGCCGTCCACTCGACCTGGGCCAGGGTGGACCGATCGCCAACAGTGCCGCCCAGGCCACCGTCGGGCTCGGCCGGCTCGATACCAGGCAGCCGCTCGTGCCGGCCTTCGACGAGCACCACCCACCGGACGCCGCTCTGGTGGGGGACTGCGTGCACTGCGGGTTCTGCCTGCCCACCTGCCCGACCTACGTGCTGTGGGGCGAGGAGATGGACAGTCCCCGGGGGCGAATCGATATCATGAAGAGCGGGCTCGAAGGCGCCCCGCTCGAGCCATCCGCCATCCGCCACCTCGACCAGTGCCTGGGCTGCATGGCGTGCGTCACCGCCTGCCCATCGGGTGTGCAGTACGACAAACTCATCGAGGCCACCAGGGCGCAGATCGACCGTCGGGCCGTGCGCCCGCGCACCGAGAAGGCCCTGCGTGAGGCGATCTACCGGCTGTTCCCCTACCCGAAGCGGCTCAAGGCGCTGCGTGGCCCGCTGCGGGCGTACCAGGCCAGCGGTCTCGGCCGGGTGCTGGCCCGTAGCGGTCTGCTGGCCCGGCTACCCCCGGCTCTGCAGGCGATGGAGTCACTGGCCCCCCGGCTCGGCAAGGCCGAGAAGCTGGCCGAGCGCACTCCCGCCACGGGTCCCAAGCGGCGGACGGTTGGGCTGCTGACCGGCTGCGTGCAAGGCACGTTCTTTCCCGACGTCAACGCGGCCACGGTGCGGGTGCTAGCCGCCGAGGGCTGCGAGGTCGTCGTCCCGAAGCGGCAGGGCTGCTGCGGTGCGCTGTCGGCGCACGGCGGACGCGAGGACGAGGCTCTGGGTTTCGCCAAGCGGGTGCTCGAGGTCTTCGAGGCGGCCGGTGTCGACACCGTCGTGGTCAACGCGGCGGGCTGTGGGTCCAACTTGAAGGAGTACGGCCACCAGCTGCGCGACGAGCCAAATTGGTCCGGCCGCGGCGAGGCCTTTGCGGCGAAGGTCCGCGACGTCACCGAGCTGCTCGACGAGCTCGGCCCCAGCGCCCCCCGCTCGCCGCTGCCCGTCTCGATCGCCTACCAGGACGCGTGCCACCTGGCGCACGCACAGGGCATTCGCGACCAGCCGCGCAGGCTCCTGCGGGGCATCCCCGGCGTCGAGTTGCGAGAGCTGACCGAGGCCGAAATCTGCTGTGGGAGCGCCGGCACGTACAACCTGCTGCACCCCGAACCTGCGCGCGAGCTCGCCGAGCGTAAGGCGAGCGCGGTCCTGGCCACTGGCGCCGAACTCATGGTCACCGCAAACCCCGGCTGCTGGATGCAGGTGGCCACGACGATGGCCCGGATGGGCGAGCGGATGCCCGTCGCCCACACCATGCAGGTGCTCGACGCATCGATCCGCGGCGTGCCGGCCGAACGCCTGCTTGCCGACGCACTGGACGGACCCGGCACGCCGATTTCACATCGCAAGGGAACAGCCGATCGGACCCGCTAGCCCCTCCACCGGAAGGAGTACGGCCATGCTCGCCGACTACAAGCAGGTCTATGACCCGCTCGGCAATTCGCTTGGGCTGTCATCGATCGTGGCTGTCCTGCCGCTGATCACGCTGTTCGTACTGCTTGGGGTGTTGCGCGTGCGGGCCTGGCTCGCGTCGATCATCGGGCTCGCGGTCGCCCTGATCGTCGCGGTCGTCTTCTACTCCATGCCCGTCGGTGACGCCCTCAACAGCGGGCTGCTGGGTGCCGCCTTCGGGTTCTTCCCGATCATGTGGATCGTCATCAATGCCATCTGGATCTACAACCTGACCGTCGAGACCGGTCACTTCGACGTGCTGCGCCGGTCCTTCGCCTCGGTCAGCGATGACCAGCGGATCCAGGCGATCATCATCGCCTTCTGCTTCGGAGCACTGATGGAGGCTCTGGCCGGCTTCGGCACCCCGGTTGCCATCAGCTCGGTCATGCTCATCGCGCTCGGCTTCCGGCCGCTCAAGGCAGCGGCTGTCGCGTTGGTCGCGAATACTGCGCCGGTCGCCTTCGGGGCGCTCGCGGTGCCGATCACAACCCTCGCGACGGTAACCAAGCTGCCGGTCAACGACCTGGGCGCCATGGTCGGTCGCCAGACACCGCTCCTCGCCGTCTTCGTGCCGCTGGCCCTGGTGTTCATCGTCGACGGGCAACGCGGTCTGCGCCAGGTATGGCCTCCGGCGCTGCTGTGTGGTGTGACCTTCGGCGTCTTCCAGTACCTCGCGTCCAACTTCTGGTCGATCCCGCTCACCGACATCATCGCGGCGCTCGCCTCGGCGCTGGCCGTCCTGGCCTTCACCCGCGTCTGGCACCCGAAGGAGGGCTACGTCGAGGCAACCGACGGCGAGCCCGGGCAGCCTGGTGACACGTCCCCGCGCAGGTCCGACACGTCCCCGCGCAGGTCCGACACGTCCCCGCGGACGTCCGATGACACGTCCCCGCCACCGCGGGTCTCCGATGACGCCGAGCAGGCCCACCCGGTCGCGGTGGCCCAGGCCAGCGCGCCCTCGGATAGCACGATCCGCGACACGCCCGGCGACATCTTCAAGGGCTACGCGCCGTATCTGATCATCATCGTGGTCTTCGTGCTCGCCACCCGCGTACCGGCCATCACCGGCGTAGCTCCCAAGAAGCCCGGCGAGCGCGGTACACGCCTGGAATGGGTCACCCACATCTACAACTGGCCGGGCCTGCATATCGTCAACGGCAAGGGCAAGGCCGTCGCCACCACCTTCAAGCTGAACTACCTGTCGGCCGCCGGCACCCTGCTGTTGATATCCGGTCTGCTCACCATGATCGTGCTGCACGTGGGGGTCGGCCGGGCCCTGCGCACCTACGGGCGCACGCTCGCGCAGCTGAAGTTCGCGATCCTCACCGTGATGGCCGTGCTGGCGCTCGGCTTCGTCATGAACGAGTCGGGTGAGACCCAGACGCTGGGGCTGTGGCTGGCCGGAGCCGGAGGTTTGTTCGCCCTGCTGTCGCCGATCCTGGGTTGGCTCGGCGTCGCGGTTACCGGCTCGGACACTTCCTCGAACTCATTGTTCGGCGCCCTGCAAATCACCGCCGCGTCGCAGGCGCACCTGTCCCCGACACTGCTCGCCGCGGCGAACTCCTCCGGGGGCGTGCTCGGCAAGATGATCTCGCCGCAGAACCTCGCGATCGCCGCCGGGGCCGTCGGGCTCGAGGGGCGCGAGGGCGACATCTTCAGGCGCGTCTTCGTATGGAGCATCGCGTTCCTGGCCTTCATGTGCGTGCTCGTCTACCTGCAATCGACCGCGGTGTTGTCGTGGATGGTCGTCTGAGACTTTGGCCAGTCGGCATGTGCAGAGCCGCAAACTGAGGGGAGGAGATTCCGCTCGAATGTTATCTGACCGTCGGGTTCCGAGGTGGCGCGAACTGAAGTTGCTGCTGCGCGTCAAGCCGATCGAACTCAACCCGACCAGACGTCGCCTCGACAACGCGCTGACCATCAACGATCTTCGAACGATCGCCCGCCGCCGCACCCCGCGGTCGGTCTTCGACTACACGGACGGCGCTGCCGAGGCGGAAATCAGCCTGCGACGGGCGCGTGACCTCTTCGGCAACCTGGAGTTCAATCCCTCCATCCTGCGCGACGTGTCCGACGTCGACACCACCACCTCGATACTTCGGCGGCCGGCAGCGCTGCCGTTCGCCTTCGCGCCAACCGGCTTCACCCGAATGATGAATCATGAGGGCGAGAACGCCGTGGTTCGGGTGGCCGAGAGGCACGGTATCCCGTACGCGCTATCGACCTTGGGCACCACCTCCATCGAGGACGTGGCGGCGGCGGCTCCGGGCGCGCGCAAATGGTTTCAGCTCTACGTGTGGAAGGACCGCGCCGCCGGACAGGAGCTGATGGCGCGTGCCAAGGCGGCCGGCTTCGAGGCCCTCGTGCTCACCGTGGACGTCCCCGTGGCCGGGGCACGCCTACGTGATGTGCGCAACGGGTTCTCCATTCCGCCCGCGCTTACGGTCAAGACCGTGCTCGACGCTGCCACTCACCCGGCCTGGTGGATCAACCTGCTGACTACCCGCCCTCTTGCTTTCGCATCTCTCAGTAAGTGGGACGGCACCGTCGCAGAGCTGATCGACGGATTCTTCGACCCGACGATGACGATCGCGGACCTGGAGTGGTTGCGGTCGTTCTGGACCGGCCCGCTCGTTATCAAGGGCATTCAGACCGTGGACGATGCGCGCCGCGTCGTGGACGCCGGTGCAGACGCGATTGTGCTGTCCAACCATGGTGGTCGGCAGCTCGATCGTGCCCCGGTGCCGCTGCGGCTCGTCCCCGACGTGGTCGACGCCATAGGCGACCGCGCCGAGGTGTGGCTCGACACCGGTGTCATGAGCGGCGCCGACGTCGTCGCTGCGCTGGCTCTCGGCGCGAACGCGGTCATGGTCGGGCGGGCCTACCTCTACGGGCTCATGGCCGGCGGAGAGCGTGGCGTCGACCGCGCCGCGCAGATCCTCAGCGGCGAGATCCGTCGCACCATGCAGCTCCTGGGTACCCGCACCATCGACGAACTCGGCCCGCAGCACGTAACGCTCCCCTGATATTCGGTTGGCACCGACTCCGTGCGGCACGGAAGTACGCTCTGGGCATGACAGACCAGACCGGCCGGGTGCGCCTGGCCGAACTGGTCGCGGCCCTCTCGTTGGGGGTCGACCTTGGCTTCGGCCAGCCCGTGGAACACGTCCTGCGGCAATGCCTGATCGGGCTTCGATTGGCCGAAGCGGTCGGTTTGGACGACCAGGAGCGCGCGGTCGTCTATTACACCGCCCTGCTGGTCAACGTCGGCTGCCACACCGATGCTCATGAGCAAGCCAAGTGGTTCGGCGACGACATCGCATTGAAATCCGGCAAGTACGACCACGAGTACCGGAGCCTTCGCGGCGCGCTCGCCGGGCTACGTCTGATCGGAGCCGGCAACCCGCCGCTGCACCGCTTCCGGGTCGGGTTGGAATTCGCGCTGTCCGGCCACCGCGAGATCGACGGGATGATTGCCCAGCACGCCCGGCTGGCGCGCAAGTTGGCCGAGCACCTCGGACTTTCCGACGACGTGTTGGCCGCCTTGTCAGCCGCGTATGAGCAATGGGACGGGCGGGGCTGGCCCGGCGAGATCGGTGGCGAGCAAGTGCCGGTCGCCTCGCGCATCGCCCAGCTATCCGAGTTCGTCGAGGTAGCGCACCGGGTCGGCGGGGTCGACGCGGCCAGGACGATGGCCCGGCGGCGGGCCGGCAGCCAGTTCGACCCCGCTCTCGCCGATCTGCTGTGCGAGCGCGCCGATGTTCTGTTCGACGAGCTGGACGGCGTTCAGAGCTGGCAGTCGGTCATTGCGGCCGAACCGGCATTGGCTGTCGTCTTGGTCGACGAGCAGGTCGACGCGGCATTGACGGCGATCGCCAATTTCGTCGACCTGAAGTCACCGTTCACGTTGGGACATTCGGTGGCGGTGTCCGAGCTCGTCGGCGCGGCCGCGACCGCAGCGGGGTTGGGGCCGGAGGCGGTGTCGCAGTTGCGCCGAGCCGGGCTGGTTCATGACTTCGGTCGCCTCGGCGTTTCGAACTCGATCTGGGACCGGCCGGGACCGTTGCGGATGGGCGAATGGGAGCGGGTCCGGATGTATCCGTACCTGACTGAGCGGATGCTCCATCAGTCCGCGTCCCTGGCACCACTCGGCGCGATTGCGGTGCAGCACTGCGAACGTCTCGACGGGAGCGGGTATCCGCGAGGGCTCTCCGGCGGTTCGATCTCGACTCCGGCCCGGCTGCTTGCAGCGGCCGACGCCTATCAGTCCATGCGCGAGCTGCGCCCACATCGTCCGGCCAAGTCCGCAGCCGAGGCGGCTGAAGAATTGCGCAATCAGGTGCGCGCCGGGCGCCTGGACGCACCGGCTGTCGACGCAGTCCTCGATGCGGCCGGACACCGGATTCCTCGGCGGCGCGAGGGGCCGGCCGGTTTGACGAGCCGAGAGATCGACGTACTGCGACTGCTCGCGCGCGGCCTGTCGAACAAGGAAATCGCGCAGCGCCTCGTGATCACGCCGAAAACGGCCGGCAAACACGTCGAGCACATCTACGTCAAGATCGACGCTTCGAATCGTGCGGCTGCTGGACTGTTCGCGATGCAGCACGGCCTCTTGCCCGACGAGGAGATCGCACACCGGTCGTCCTGAGCGACTGACAGCGACGGATGCTGGCGAAAGATCCGGCGAACGCCTGATGTTCTCCTGTCGCGCCATGCCTAGCGTTGCGGTTAGGCCAGCCGGCAGGAGGCGATTCACATGAGCAAGCCACGCGGTGGCAGTTGATGAGTCTCGGCAGCTGGTCGTTCGCCTGGCGCTATGACCACATGATGGCCCGAGTCGAGCGCAGCGGCCTTGCCGCACAGCGGGAAAGGCTGTTGACATCGGCCAAGGGATCCGTCCTCGAAATCGGTAGCGGCACAGGCTCGAACCTTCGGTATTACGGCGGCGCGGTGGGCGACCTCACGCTGACCGAGCCGGAGCCAGCGATGGTCAAGCGGCTGACCCGACGGGTCCGCAATGACGCCCGGTCCGCACGCGTGCTGCGGGCGCCGGCCGAGGATCTGCCGTTCGACGACGACACGTTCGACGTCGCGGTGTCGACGCTGGTGCTGTGCACGGTGGACGACCAACCCCGCGCCCTGCGGGAGCTGCGACGGGTACTGCGCCCGGGCGGGCAGTTGCTGTTCATCGAACACGTCCGGGCCGACTCGCCGACGCTGGCCCGTTGGCAGGATCGGCTGAACGGGCTCAACCGGTTTGTGGCCCATGGCTGCAACTGCAACCGCCCGACACTCGCGACGATCGGCGCGGCCGGGTTCACGGTCCGCGAGGTCTCCCACGACCGCCTACCCAAGGCGCCGCCGTTCGTCAGCCCGCTTGTCGTCGGAGTCGCCGACGTGGTGTGGCCCGGACCCGACAAGGCCGGGATTACAACAACAACAAGGAGATGATCACGATGCTCAAAGTGTCCAAAGAGAACCCGCAACGGAGCGAAGATCACGGCCCGGTGGCCGAATGGACCGGATCGGGCGACGGTTACACAGTCAACTTCGTCCTGTTCCGAACTGAAATGGACCACACGCCGCTATTCAAAGGCCTTCCTGGCGGCGCATGCCAGTGCCCGCACTGGGGGTACGTCCTTAAGGGTCGTATTTCCTGGCGCTTCGGCGAGAACGTTGAGGTCGTTGAGGCCGGCGACGCGTTCTACGCGCCTCCGGGCCATGTGCCGACGGTCGCGGAGGGCACGGAATGGGTCCAGTTCAGCCCGACCGACGAGTTGCGGGTAACCGAAGAGGTCATCATGCGCAACCTGGCGGCGATGAACGGTGGGACCAGGTAGCCAAGACGAAGCCTCGTTGCCGACCGGCGCCAGCTCCGAGCGTCCCAGCCGCTATGCCCCCGGTGCGGTGTAGGTCAGCTTGGCAGCGCTGCTGAGCACCCCCGGGAACTCGCTCACCTCGAGTAGTTCGTGCGTCTCGACGTGACCGAACGCGCCGGTACTGCTCACCGCCAAGCTGATCGCGGCAGCCGCCTTGCTATCAGGCACGTCTGCGATCACGAAGCCGTCCCAGGCACCGAACATCACGTAGTAGGCGTCCATCCGGCCGCCAGCGGCTTCGCAGGTACGGCTGACCACTGCGGCGCGATCGCTGGGCTTGTCCATCAAGCCCTTGATGGTCTCGCCCTTGAACGTGAAGAAGACGGCAAACTTTGTCATCGATCCCACCTCCTATGCATGCCGAGGGTCCCGCTGATCGACCGCAAGGTCAATCATGTGCCCCCACGCCCGTCCGGCTCAGGCGGTCGGACCGGGATGCGGACGCGCAGAACCGTCTCCTCCGGACGGGAATCGATGCTGATCGTGCCACCGTGGCGTTCCACGACGATCCGCCGTGCGATGTCAAGGCCAAGTCCGGTGCCCTTGCCTACGTCCTTGGTCGTGTAGAACGCCTCGAACGCGCGCGCCATCACCTGCGGCGGCAAGCCTGGACCGGTGTCGCCGATTTCGACCACGACCGCGTCGCCGTCAGCCCGTGTCGCTACCCGGAGCGTGCCCCGGCCTGCCATCGCGTCGACGGCGTTGTCGATGAGGTTGGTCCACACCTGGTTGAGTTCGCCGGCGTACGCCTCGATCCGGGGCACGTCTGCGCCGTAGTCACGAATGACCGTGACGCCGTCGCGAAGCTTGTGCCCGAGCATCACCAGGCTGGTCTCGAGCCCATCCGTCACGTCGATGTGCTGCATCGAAGCACGGTCCAGCTGCGAGTGGGACTTGATGGCGGCAACGAGCTCGGAGATTCGGCGGGTCGACTCCTTCACCTCCGAAAGAAGCGTCGACACCGAAAACGAGCTTGCCACCCATTCCAAACCTGGCTCCAACGCCGTCCCCTCGAGCACGCTCGCCGCCCGCTCGCACCAGCCGAGGTCGACCCCGGCAGCGGCCAGCGGCGGGGCGATAATCCACTCGCGGTCGACGCCGTGGCCGGTGAGCCACGACGACAGGGCCTCTTCGTGGTCCGTCAGGGCCAGCGGATCCAGGGCGGCCGCCCGGGGCTCGATCTCACGGCGGAGCGCGTCCAGCGCCGTGAACTGCAAGGCCGAGATCTCGTTATGGGCGAGCCGACCGAGGGACGAGAGCAGGGTTCGGCACGCCTCCTCGAGAGCGTCGACCGCCTGGGTGGCGGCAGCTGCCGGATTGTTGATCTCGTGCGCCAGGCCTGCGGCGAGTGTTCCGAGGGTGACGAGGGACTCGCGCTGGCGTGCCGTCGCCTCGATGGTGCGCGCGGTGCCGTATAGCCCCGCGATGAGGTGTGCGCCGAACGGGAACCACGCGCTGGATCGTTCCCGCAATGCCTCGGCCGGCACCCGAAGCACCCGCCCGTCGGTGACTCCTCGGCCGGTCGCGAGATAGACGCCATGCTCGTCCCAGGCCCGGAACCCGCCGGCCCAGCGGCCCGGTGCGTCCATCCTGCCGACCACGGTGTCCTCGCGGCCGACGTGCCGTACCAGGTCGATGGCACCGTCGACGAGCACCCACCAGAAGTCGGCGTGCTCGCCCTCGTGAAACAGGACGACGCCAGGCTCGACCCGCACCTCGGTGCCCGCCCCTACCAGCTCCGCGAGCTGGTCGTCACTCAGACCGTCGAAGATGCTGAGCGAGCGGAGGTCGTCGACGCGCATCAGGTAGTGGCCAGGTAGCGGTGCGCGAGGTACACCGACATCGCGCCCTCGCCGACCGCCGACGCGACCCGCTTCATGGAGTCGAGTCGGACGTCGCCAGCCGCGAACACCCCCGGCACGCTCGTCTCGAGGGCATAGGGCGCGCGGGGCAGCGCCCAGCGCTGGGCGTGGGCGGGGCCGAGGAGATCTTGACCGGTGACGACGAACCCCTTGTCGTCGCGAACGACGTCGGGGCCGAGCCACTCGGTGCGGGGCGAGGCGCCGATCAAGACGAAAAGCCAGCTCGATGGCACCTCCTCCGTGACCCCGGAGTCCCGATTGGCGAGGGTGAGCAACTCGAGGTGGCCCTCGCCCCGCACGGCCACGACCTCGCTGCGGTATCGCACCTCGATCGTGGCCGCGGACGTGATTCGATCGACGAGGTACTGGGACATCGAGTCCTTGAGCGTCCCAGCCCGAACTACCAGCACGACGCGCTTGGCGAAGCGGGCCAGGTTCAGCGCGGCCTGGCCCGCTGAGTTGGCGGCGCCGACGACGTAGACGTCGTCGCCTTGGCACTGGCTCGCGTCGCTGGCGTTCGCGCCGTAGTAGACGCCCCGGCCGGTGAGTTCATCGAGCCCTGCAGCCTCCAGACGCCGATAGGACACGCCCGTCGCGACGATGAGCGCGCGAGCCTCAATTTCTCCCGAGCCGTCCAAGAGCACGGCGTGCACGGGCCCGCGGGTCTCGAAGCCGACCACGTCCCGCAGGAGAACCATCTCGGCGCCGAAGCGAGACACCTGCGCAATGGCGCGCTGGGTGAGGTCGGAGCCGGTCAGTCCCTTCGGAAAGCCGAGGTAGTTCTCGATCGCCGCGCTCTGACCAGCCTGACCTCCGGGCGCCTCACGCTCGACGATAACGGTGCTCAGGCCCTCGGACGCCGCGTACACCGCGGCGGCCAGTCCCGCCGGGCCGCCGCCTACGACGCACACGTCGTACAGCGGCTGTTCGGCCCTGGTTCGCAGGCCGAGCGCCCGGGCGAGATCCAGCGTCGACGGCGAGCGGAGCGTGTCGCCGTCGGGTACGAGCACCAATGGGAGATCGGCCGCAGTCGCCTGGGCGAGGTCGCGTAGCCGCAGCGCCTCGGCGTCACGCTCGATGTCATACCAGCGGTAGGGCACGTGGTTGCGGGCCAGGAACGTCTTGATGTCGTGGCTGCGGTCGGACCACCGGTGCCCGATCACTCGCACGTCGGACGTGTGCTCCGGGTTGGCCTGCCGCCAGTCGCCGAGCACGTCGTCGATGACGGGGTACAGCCGTTCCTCGGGAGGATCCCACGGCTTGAGCAGGTAGTAGTCAAGGCCGATGTCGTTGATCGCCTTGATGGCGACGTCAGTATCGGCGTACGCCGTGAGCAGCAGGTACTTCGCGGCCGGTGCATGGGTACGAGCCTGCTCGAGCATCTCGATGCCCGTCATCTCCGGCATCCGCTGGTCGGAGGCGATCAAAGCTACCGGTTGGTTGCGCAGCGCAAGTTTGGTCAACACGGCCAGCGCCTCGGCCCCCGACGACGCCCGCACGATGCGATAGTCGGCGCCATAGCGGCGGCGCAGGTCCCGGGTGATCGCCGCAGAAACCAGGGCATCGTCGTCGACGGTCAAGATCGTGGGCTTGCTCATTAGCCGCAAAGCATAACGGCGAGGCCACGCCGACATCGATCACGCAAAAGGCCAGCTCGTATTGGCTCTCGGCGAGCTGGTGTGTCCCGGCTCGAGGATCGACAGCGCCTGATCAACGACCCGTCTCACGATCTCGGCGGCTGGTGCGACGTCCGACACCAATCCGGCGGATTGCCCGGCGTACAGGGCCATGGCGTCGACGTCACCGTGCATGCTTGCCAGCGGCAGCATGTCGTCGTAGCGGTGTTGCGGTCGCCCCTGCCCATCCGTGGCCACGACCGACGCCTCGTTCGGCCGACTCGGAGCCTTGGCTCGGCCGCCGTCTTCCCAAGCGGTCAGTGTCGAGTTGCGCAGCACGCGGTGCGGGGCGTCTGGCCATCCGCCCTCGAAGCACATCGTGTGCACGGTGTCGTGAGATCCGGCTTGGATGACCCGCTGGCGATACACGTCGTGGGTGTTCGCTTCGACGGCAGTCAGGAATCGGGTGCCGAGCCAGGCCGCTTGTGCGCCCAACGCTAGGACGGCGGCGAGTCCCCGCCCATCAGCGATGCCGCCCGCAGCGATGACCGGTACCGGATCAACGGCGTCCACCACCGCTGGCACGAGCGGAAGCGTTGCCACCTCGCCCCATACGTGCCCGCCGGCCTCCCATCCTTGGGCCACGATCACGTCGACACCAAGGTCGACTGCCCTTCGTGCCTCAGCTGCCGTGCCGACTGTGTGCAGGTGCAGGGCACCTGCGGCCCGCACCTCGTCGTGGACGCCGCCCGGGTCACCCCAAAAGGTAGACACAATCCGCACGCCCTCGGCCAAAGATGCAGCCAGTTGCATTCGGATCGGAAAGTCAAGGGACAGGTTGACTCCGACAGGCCGCTGCGTCAGCTCCCGCGTCCGGCGCACCCGTTGGGTGACCTCGTCGAGGGTCGCCCACGTCAGGGCGAGCATGCCCAGTCCACCTGCGTTAGCCACCGCCGCAGCCAGTTCTGGGGTGCTCGCCGAACCGATCGGAGCTTGCACGATAGGGACCTCGATGCCCAACCGTCCGCACAACGGCGTCCGCAACACACTCATTCCACATTCCTTTCCAGCGGTCACAGTTGACGAGGTGAAAGCCAGCCTGGCGAAACAAGACGGCCGAGCCGAGACCAGCCCTGATCAGGCCTCAATCCGGCCGGCCAACTGCTGCAGCCGGATGATGACAAACTCGGCGGGCTTGAGCGCAGCGAAGCCGACCAGGATGTTGACGACGCCGAGATCGACGTCGTTCTGCGTGGTCGTTTCCTCGTCGCACTTTACGAGGTACGCCTCGTCCGGCGTCGGTCCCTGGAACGCGCCCTGCCGGAACATGTCGTGCAGGAACGCGCCGACGTTGAGCCGGATCTGCGCCCAGAGTGGCTCGTCGTTCGGCTCGAAGACGGCCCATCCCAGCCCGCGGCACAGGCTTTCCTCGATATAGAGCGCCGTACGTCGCACCGGCAGATACTTGTATTCGTCGGCGGCGGCATCAGCGCCCCGGAGCGTACGAGCTCCCCACACCACGCTGCCGAATGCTGCGAACGTCCGTAGGCAGTTGATCCCGAACGGGCTCAGCACAGCGTTCTCGGCGTCGGTCAGGTCGACTGCCAGGCCCGCCGCTCCATTCAGCGAGGCGGCGGTGCCGGCCGGGGCCTTCCACACGCCACGCTGCGAGTCCGTCCGGGCCACCACCCCGGCGACCGACCCGCTCGGCGCGAAGGTGTCAACCTGCCCGCCGAGCATCGGGTCGGCCTGTTTGATGCGCGGGAAGTAGATCGCAGCATTGCGGGCGCGATCGCCGGCCAGGTTCATCGCCGCCAGACCGGCCTGCGCAGCCGACGGGTCGCTCCAGGCCGCCTTCGCGTCCACGAGCAGGACGGCACGGCGCGTCACGCAGTAGTCGAGCGCTTGGCTATAGACTTCGTCCGGTACATCGCCGCCTCGGTCGTCGGCGGTGATGCAGAGCAGGTTGAACAGCTCGGCCTGGTCGAGCGCGTAGATGCCCGTCTGGGCAGGCTGGGAGCCGTTGAAGTCAGCGGCCACCAGCGCGGCGCTGTCCGCCGCCGTAGAGCTTGCGGGCGAAGACTTTGCTGCTGTCGACTTCGAATCGGTGATCCACACGTCGGCATCGAGGAGCGTTCCGGCGTCGGCGGGCGGAGCCGGATCGGTCGGCAGGGCCAGGCTGCTGGATACCCGGATCAGGGTGGACTCGGTGGAAAGCACTCGATCGACGCGGCGGCCGCTCTCCTTGGTCGTCACGTTCAGGAAGGACTCGATGCGGCCCGTGCCACCGTCACGAGCGGTGAGGTCGAAGACGTCAGCCGGATCGACTTCAAGTGCGGCCGCAACGGCGACGAGGTCGGGGTCGGTCGCGGGATTCTGGTCGACGCGTACCCGCACCTGGTTGCCCCACGCGCCTTCGGATGCAGACTCGAGCGTCAGGTTCGCGATGTCGAATGTCGCGTTGGCCGCGAAGCCGTTGGGTTTGGCGTACAGGCGCACCACGATCGCCTGTACACCGCCGTTGGCGAAGAAGTCGCGCACCGCGTAGCCGAGCATCAGATCTCGGTTGAGCCCACCGAAGACCCGTTCGAAATCACCGAAGCTGGTCACGGTAACCGTTCGATTCGTGGGTCCTCGAACCGCCGTGCCAACAAAGGCGGTCACCGAGGTGGCTACCCCCGCGATGGCGTGTACTCCGCTGGGAATCTCCTCCAGGTACACACCCGGATAGCTGACATTGGTTGGCATCTCGGCCCCTCGTCGTCCGCGTCTGATTGGCGCCGTCACAACCCGCTAGTCAGGATTGTTGTCAGCTGAGCGGGGCGTGCCAGGAATGGTGAATGTCCGCCTGGTAGGTGCACCGGCTCGACGCCGAGCCGACCGCGCGCGGTCCGGTCAGACCACGATGGATTGACGACGCGGTCTTCGGTGCAGGTGATCGACACGATCTCGGTGTCCGGCCAGGCGGCGAACTTGGCAACCTGGGTCCACATGGAGCGCTGGAATCGCAAGCGTGCGATGGCTGCGTCGGCTGAGCCGGGATCGCAGTCGTGGTACAGCAGGCGACGCGCGCCGTGCTCGGAGAACCGGAAGCGGCCTTCGGTGTCGCGCTCCAGGCCGTCCTCGCCAAGGGGTAGGTCACGGTCTGCATCCTCGGAAGCCAGCGACTGGAGGCTCGCATTAGGCGCGCCAACGATGCCCGCAAGCAGGACCATGCGGCGGGTGTGCAGCCTCGACGCGACCAGCGGTGCGACAAGCGCGCCCAGCGAATGACCCACGACGACGAGGTCGGGAGGTTCGCCGGGGAGCGCAGCGATCGCGGCGTCGGCATAATCGCTCAGCCCGGCATCGGGATCTTCGCAGGGCAGATCCGGGGCGGCGGCGTCATGGCCAGCCTCACGCAAGAGCGGCACGACCAAGTCCCAGCACCATCCGCCGT
Source organism: Actinomycetota bacterium (assembly GCA_040003255.1). Classification (GTDB taxonomy): domain Bacteria; phylum Actinomycetota; class Actinomycetes; order Mycobacteriales; family Jatrophihabitantaceae; genus JBDUCV01. Next base: position 3,033 of record JBDUCV010000021.1, on the reverse strand, counting down.
GGCACGCGCCGTGCATCAGAAGGAAATGAGCCACGGTGCGACCGTACGCATTGCCCGGCTAGCTGGTCGACGTTACGTAGGTTCTTCTTGTGCCTGACGGCGAGATCTCGATTGACGACCCACGAGCCAAGGACGTTCGCGAACTGGTAGAGCGCCACCTCGCGTTCGCCAATTCGCACAGCCCGCCCGAGGATGTCCATGCCCTTGCCGTCGACGATCTTCTTGATCCTGCTCTCACCCTGTTCAGCTTGCGCCGCAACGGTGAGCTCCTTGGAGTAGGGGCGCTGAAGCGAATCGATGCCTGTCACGCGGAGTTGAAGTCCATGCACACCGCCCAAGCGGCGCGGGGTCGCGGGATCGGTCGAGCGATGCTTGATCACCTCGTCGGCGTCGCCCGCGATCGCGGCTTTCGCCGGGTGAGTCTTGAGACTGGGTCCATGCCAGCGTTTGCACCTGCGCGGTCGCTCTACGCGAGCGCAGGGTTCAGGCCATGCGGGCCGTTTGGCGACTACGCCCCGAGTCCGAACAGCAAGTTCATGACGCTGTCACTGACCGGCCCAGACTCCGTAGCCTGACCCGGCCGGCGGCAGTCGCACAGCGGACCCAGGCTGACGTGGGAATGGCGATGGTGCTCACGCCTCGCCGTTCAGTGACGGCAGATTGATCACGATCGCCTCCTGGGTGCTGCGCGCGATCACCACCACGGCTTCGAAGTCGGGATCGTTGTTCTCCTCCCGATGCGGTGTGTACGGGGGCACGAAGACGTAGTCGCCGGGTGTGGTACGGATTCGGACCTCCGCGCCGGTGTGCTCGTCCAGGTAGACGAACTCCGGTGTGCCGCTGACCACGTAGATCGCGGTCTCGGCCGCACCGTGGTGGTGGTCCCCGGAGCGCATCGCTGGCCGGATGTGGGTCTGACCCATCCAGAGCCGCTCGGAACCGACCTTGGCGTTGCTGATCGCCGCGAATCGCTGCATGCCCGGCGTCTGCGCGGTGTCGGCGTCGACCTCGTCGGCACGCACGTGTCGCAGGTTCGGCTGGGCGGGTGCGAGGTGCGGGTGGAAGGCGTCGGTCATGGTGGGCTCCGTCGGCCGGATAGGCGTGGATCGCTTATGGCGCAGGGGATGCGGAGCCTACCGCTCGCCGCACGGCGTCGATTGCCACGTCCACGTCTCGCGCGTCCGTCGACCAGTTGCTGACTGAGATGCGCATGACGTCTCGTCCGCGCCAGCGTGAACCGGACATCCACACTGCGCCGTCGGCCAGCAATCGCGCGGTGACCGCACGGGTGCGGGCGTCGTCTTCGAACGCGACGCAGACCTGCGTGTAATCGACGACGTTGAGCACGCTGGCACCATCGATACTGTCGATGCGGGCGGCGAGTTGCTGCGCGTGGTGCACAAGGCGATCGACTAACAGGGCGACACCCTCATGGCCGAGCGAACGCAACGCGGCCCAGACCGGTACCCCCCTGGCTCGGCGCGACAGCTCGGGCACCCGCTCGAGCGGGTCACCAGGACCGCTCTGCTCGGAGATGAGGTAGCTGGTGTGTACGCCCATCGCAGCACGAAGGGCAGCGGGGTGGGCCACGATCGCGACGCCACAGTCATACGGAACGTTGAGCGTCTTGTGCGCGTCCGTTGCCCAGGAGTCAGCGTCCTCGTTCCCGGCCAGCAGGTGTCGCAGCCGAGGCGACGCGGCAGCCCACAGGCCGAATGCCCCGTCGACGTGCACCCATGCGCCGTGCTGATGGGCAAGTGCAACCGCGTCTTGAATCGGATCGAAGGCGCCCGAGTGCAGATTGCCGGCTTGCAGACACACAATCGCCGGGCCGCCGCCGCCCGCAAGTTCGGCGCTCAGCGAGTCGAGGCGGATCCGGCCCTGATCGTCTGCGGCAACTGGCGTCGGCGTGCCGAGCCCGAGGTAACGAAGCGCCAGATCGACGGTGTCGTGGCGCTCGGCGCCGACCAGGACTCGGACGCGCGGCGCGCCCGTAAGTCCGTTGCGGTCGATGTCCCATCCGGCGTCGGTCAGCACCTGTTGGCGGCCCGCGGCGAGACCGGTGAAATTCGCCATGGTCGCGCCGGTGACGAAGCCGACGTCCGCACCTGGGGGGAGGCCGAGCAAGTGGAGTAGCCACGCTGAGGCCGCCTCCTCCACCGCGACGACGCCGGGCGTGGCGTAGCGCAAGCCGCTGTTCTGGTCCCAGGCGCTGACGAGCCAGTCCGCAGCCAGTCCGGCCGGCAGGGTGCCACCGATGACCCAACCGAAGAACCTGCCCGAGCCCATAGCCATCAGGCCGGGCTCGACGAGGTCTGCGAGCAGGTCAATGACTGCGGCCGGGTCGGTCGGCCCGGCAGGCAGCGGGCCGGCCAGTGCTGCCGCGAGCTCGTCCGCGGAGGCTTGCGGACGCACCGCCCGATCGCCGACCGATGCCAGCCAGGACTGGGCATGGATGGCCGCACGACCCAGCGCGTTTTCGTAGTCCTCGGCACGAGCACCCACAACCCACCCCTTGCCCTCGGCGCCTAGCCAGCCTCTCAACTGTTGACGCACCTACCGGGAGAACTTCCCGCATGAACCGGGAATCCGCCCCTTCTGCCTGGGAAACAGCTGCAGGCATCGTCCCCCTTGCAATGTTCCCGTACGGCAAGGAGGAAACCATGAACAACCGCACGTTGATCGCCCTGGCCGGGGTCCTTGGCCTCGGCGAGTTCGTCAGCGCAGCCATCATCTGGAAAGAGAACTACCCCGACGCCCAGCCGTTGTTCGCCGTGGTGTTCGGGGTTCTGTTCCTGATCGGGATGGCTCTGGTCCGCAGCGGACGAGTCGTCGGCGGCGCAATCTTCATTGGGCTGCTGTGCCTGTTCGAGCTGATCACCTTCCCGACCTGGACCCGGCGCGTTGCTCTGGACTGGGCGTATCAGGTCAGCTACGGGGCGCTCGCGCTGCTCGGTCTCGCCGCAGTCATCGCGGTTCTCGACAAGCTGCAGGCCACCGATCGCACCCAGGCCGCACTGCGAGCGCGTGGCA
>JBDUCV010000071.1:0-10863 GCA_040003255.1 Actinomycetota bacterium | reverse complement strand
CGGGAATCGAACCCGCGTCCTCCGTCGCTTCAACAGGACTTCTCCGGGCGCAGTGTGCGGTGCCTCTACTCGGCCCCATCGGTCATGCACACGAGCCGATGTGACGGGTCCAGTCGCTGTGAGTTGTCCCGTCCGTCCCCGCGACCGGGTCGGACGGTGAGCCACCTAGCTGATGCCAGCGACCGGGCCGGTGACGAGCCCGGGCTGACAGAGTTGCTTCGCTACTTACGCAGCGAGAGCGAACTCGGCGCGACTATTGTCGGCGCTTATTTTTTGTGCGTCGCTTTTTTAACGAGGTCAGCAACGCAATCCTCGGCCCGCTTCTCCTGTCTCGACGTCCGGAGTCGAGACCATTCACCCCCTGGTCGTGAGTCGTCCACGATACCCGGCCCCGCACCATCGGGACACCGGGTAGAAATATCCGCATGGCGCGGGCATCCACCGAGATCGAGACGAAGTTCGACATCGCACCGGATTTCGCCGTGCCCGATCTGGTGCGGTTCGCCGGAGATGGCGGACGGGTCGAGGACGACGTCGTCGAGTTGTCGAGCACCTATCACGACACGTCCGACCGTGACCTGTTGCGGTTCCGGCTGACGCTGCGCCGCCGTGAGGGCGACGTCGACACCGGCTGGCAGCTCAAGGTGCCCGGACGCGGTGAGCGCACCGAATTGCACTGGCCGCTCGGGGACGCCGCCGACGGGCTGCCAGCCGAGGCCGTCGAGTTGCTGGCGCCGTTTTTGCGCGGCCGCCCGGTGGCACCGGCAGTTCGGCTGGACGTCCGTCGCCAGCGGCACCGGATCTTCGATGCCGACGATCAGCTGCTGGCCGAAGTCGCCCAGGACGACGTGCGCGCCGTCGACGTCGGCGCTCCGGTCAAGACCCCGCGCTGGCACGAGGTCGAGGTGGAACTAGGCACCGGTTCGCTCGCCTTGCAGGCCGACATCGGCGAAGCCATCCTGCAGGCGGGTGCATACCCGTCGACCAGCGCCACCAAGTTCGGTCGCGCCCTGCTCGGCATCGGCAACGAGGGAATCGGCACCGCGCGCAGCTCGGCCGGCGCCGTCCTGGTCGACTACATCGGCCAGCAGTGCAACGCGATCGTCGCGGGCCACTTCGGCATCCCCCGCGAGGCCGACGATTCGGTGCACCAGACCCGGGTTGGCTGCCGCCGCATCCGCAGCACCCTGCGCACCTTCGAGCACTGCTTCGACGTCGATCAGGCCAACGTGCTCGAGGACGAGCTGAAGTGGTACGCCACGGTGCTCGGCGAGGTGCGCGACCGCGACGTGCTGCGGCGCCGCATCGGGGCAGCGGTGCGTGAGCTGCCCGAAGACCTTGTCGTCGGACCGGTGTCCGAGCACATCGACACGATCCTGGCCGGGGAGCAGGCCGCACGGCGCGCCGACCTGCTGTCCACCATGCGCGGCGAGCGCTACGCGAACCTGCTCGGCGAGGTCACCCGGTGGCGGGACGACCCGCCGTTCACGGCGGCGGCCGATCAGCCGGCGAACACCCTGCAGGACCCCGTCGACCGAATGCAACGCAAGCTCGCCAAGCGGCTCGACGTGGCAACCGACCACGGCGGCACCGACGAGGACATGCACCGGGCCCGCAAGACGGGCAAGAGATTGCGGTACGCCGCCGAGGCCGCGGCGAACGACACGAAACGCGCGCTGGTCAAGCAGACCACCTCGCTGCAGGATCTGCTGGGCGAGTTCCAGGACAGCGTGGTCGCGCAGGATTTGCTGCGGCGGCTCGCGTCCGATGCCTGGAGCCGTGGTGAGGACGGGTTCACCTACGGCGTGCTGGTGTCGGAGGAACGGCGTCGAGCCGACGAAGTCCGCCGGCTAGCGCGCAAGAACCGCTAGCGCTCACTCGTGCAGCGATCCGCGCTCAGTCGCGGCTGGCCGGTTGGCCGAGCGCGGTCAGTCGCGACCCTTGGCCCGCCGGCCTAGAGCGTTGCGTACCTCGCGGTCAGCGTCTCGCCTGGCCAGATCCTGCCTCTTGTCATAGGACCGCTTACCCCGGGCCAACGCCAGCTCGACCTTCACCTTGCCAGCGGAGAAGTAGATCGACAGCGGGACGAGGGTCAGCCCGCTCTCCTTGGTCTTGCCGATCAGCCGCATGATCTCGTTCCGGTGCAGCAGCAGCTTGCGAGTGCGTCGCGGTTCGTGGTTTGTCCAACTCCCCTGGTCGTACTCAGGGATGTGCACGTTGCGCAGAAACACCTCGCCGTCGTCGATCGTCGCGAAGCCGTCGACCAGTGACGCGCGACCGAGTCGCAACGACTTGACCTCGGTGCCGGTGAGGACGACGCCTGCCTCGAACACGTCGAGCACCGCGTATTCGTGCCTCGCCTTGCGGTTCTGGGCGATGATCTTGCGACCAGTCTCCCGATTGCTCGACGCGGGACGGGTCGCCGCGGGGCGCGTCACAGTCGCACGTACGCGCGCAACGTGATGTAGGCGGTAATCATCGCCAGCACGATGCCCATGATCAGCGAGAGGCCCCCCGCGATCAGGATGTCGTTGCTGTTCAGGTCGGGCAGCACATTGTTCTGCACCGAGGTCTTGAAGATGCCGTTGAGCACCTTCCATTTCGCCAACCACAGCGCGGGGATCGCGATCAGGCCGCCGACCAGCGCCGCGATCACCGCTTCGATGACGAACGGCAGCTGGGTCATCCACCGTGATGCGCCGACCAGCCGCATGATGCTGGTCTCGTTGCGCCGCTGCGCCGCCGCAACCTGGATGGTGATCGCCATCAGGATCACCGCGCAGATAAGGATCAGGACGGCAAACGCCAGCGCCCCGACTCTGGCCGAGTCGAAGATCGTCAAAATCGCCTTGAGGCTGTCGTTCTGGTTCTGCACTTCCTCGACGCCGGGCTGGCTCTTGTACGTCGCCTCGACTGCGGAGTAGTCGCGCCGGATGTTCTTGAGCTTCAGGACGAACGCGTCGGGAAAGTCCGCCGGGGTCAGGAACTTCGCGGCCTCGGGACCGAGCAGGTCCTTGTTGCGCAAGTACGCCTGGTCCTTGCTGATGAAGTCCGTTGCCAGCACTCGCGGGTCGGCATCGAGCTTTGCCAGCAGCTGCGCCCGCTCGGCGTCTTTCACCGAGTGCGTGCACTCCGCGTTCTTCGTCGACCCGCACAGGTACACCGACACGTTCAGCTTGTCTTCGTACTTGGTGCGGAACTTCGAGATCTCCATGCTGGTGAGGATCGAACCGCCCAGGAAGAACAGCGAGATACCTGTCGTGAGGATCAGTGCGATCGTCATCAACAGGTTGCGTCGCATTCCGGTGCCTACACCGGACATCACGAAGTTCGCGCGCATGACTTCCTTATTAGATAGGGGATTCGAGCCGGCTCAGCGACCGACGCCGTAGACGCCGCGGGCCTGGTCGCGGATGACCCTGCCGGTGTCGAGTTCGACGACTCGACGGCGCATGGCGTCGACGATGTTGTTGTCGTGGGTGGCCATGACCACCGTCGTGCCGGTGCGGTTGATGCGTTCGAGCAGGCCCATGATGCCCTGGCTGGTGTCGGGGTCGAGGTTGCCGGTCGGCTCGTCGGCGAGCAGCACCAGGGGCCGGTTGACGAAGGCGCGCGCGATGGCGACCCGCTGCTGCTCGCCACCCGACAGCTCGTTTGGCAGCCGGTTGGCCTTGCCCTCGAGGCCGACCAGCTCGAGCACCTCAGGCACCGTGCGTTTGATCGAGCGCTGCGACTTGTTGATCACTTCAAGGGCGAACGCGACGTTGTCGTACGCGTTCTTTTTCGGCAGCAGCCGGAAGTCCTGGAACACACAGCCCATCTTGCGGCGCAGCTCGGGCACCTTGCGCCGGCGCATCCGGCCGACGTCACGGCCGTCGACGTGCACCCGGCCGGTGGTGGGCAGCTCTTCACGCAGCAGCAGGCGCAGCACGGTGGACTTGCCCGAGCCGGACTGGCCGATCAGGAACACGAACTCGCCCTTGTCGATGTCGATGTTGACCTGGTCGAGCGCGGGGCGGGTACCTGCTGGATACATCTTCGAGACATCGTCGAGCGTGATCACAGGATGGCAGTTTACCTAACGCTTGGGATGCCGCCGGTCAGCCGCTGCGCCGCCAACGGATGCCCGCTTCGATGAAGTCGTCGATTTCGCCGTCCAGGACGGCCTGCGGATTGCCGACCTCGTGGTTGGTCCGCAAATCCTTCACCATCTGATATGGGTGCAAAACGTAGCTGCGCATCTGATTGCCCCAGCTGTTGCCGGCATCTTTCAGCGCGTTCATCTTGGCCTGGTCTTCTTGTCGCCGAAGTTCGAGCAGCTTGGCCTGCAGCACGGCCATCGCGCTGGCCCGGTTCTGGATCTGGCTGCGTTCGTTCTGGCAGCTGACCACGATGCCGGTGGGCAGGTGGGTGATGCGGACTGCCGAGTCGGTGGTGTTGACGCCCTGACCGCCCGGCCCGCTGCTGCGGTAGACGTCGATGCGCATCTCGTCGTCGGGGATCTCGATGTGGTCGGACGACTCGACCACCGGCAGTACCTCGACGCCGGCGAAGCTGGTCTGCCGGCGGCCCTGGTTGTCGAACGGGCTGATCCGCACCAGCCGGTGGGTGCCCTGCTCGACGCTCAACGTGCCGTAGGCATAAGGGTGTTTGACCTGAAAGGTGGCTGACTTGATGCCGGCTTCTTCGGCGTAGGAGGTGTCGAGGACGTCGGTGGGGTAGCCGTGCCGCTCAGCCCAACGCAGGTACATCCGCAGCAGCATCTCGGCCCAGTCGGCGGCGTCCACTCCCCCGGCTTCGGAGCGGATGGTGACGAGGGCTTCGCGGCTGTCGTACTCGCCGGACAGCAGAGTGCGCACCTCGAGTTCGTCGATGCTCCTGCGCAGCGACCTGAGCTCGGCCTCGACCTCGGCGTGCACGGCGGCGTCGGATTCGTCCTCGGCGAGTTCCCACATCAGCTGTGCGTCGTCGACCCGGCGACGGAGATCTTCGACCCGTCGGATGTCGCCCTGCACGTAGGACAGCCGGCTGGTGACCTGCTGGGCGTTGTCGGGATCGTCCCAGAGAGTGGGGGACGAAGCCTGCCGTTCGAGGTCGCTCGCCTCGGCCCGCATCCGGCCCAGGTCGAGCACCGACTCGATGCTCGCCAGGGTTGCTGAGAGTTCTTTCAGCTCGGCGGGGACGTCAGTCACGACCGCTCAGCCTACGCGAGCGCGTCGACCCCGCCTCAGCGTTCGCCGGGGGGCTGGGACGACGACAAGTTCGCGCCGCATCAGCGTTCGCCGGGCGCCGGGACGAGGACGCCGCGGGCTTGCACGACGTTGATCGTGACACTGATGGCTGGAGCGGTGACGGTGTTGGTGCCGTCGATGGTGCTCTGCACGTCTTGCCATGCGCCGCCATCGATGGCGTACTGCCCGCTCCAGGTGGTCGTGGCGGTGACGCTGAACGCGCCGGCGCTGCTGGTGGCGGTGTAGGTGTGGCCGTAGAAGCCGGGACATTGCGCCGTGGTGCAGTTATCGCCTGCCGTGTAGGCCGTGCCCACGGGACCGCTGGAGTCGGTTGTGCCATCGCCGAAGTCCCAGGCGACGTGATCTGCGTGGATGCGCAGCGCGACCTGGTGCCCAAGCAGCGATACCGCGCCAAGCGACCGATCAGCCGGGGTGTCGACCCAGAAGATCGTCTGGATATTCACCAGCGTGGTGCCCTTTCCCGGAGCGGCCTTTACCGCCGGAGATGGCACCAGTTTGACCATCTGCTCATACACCATGAACGGCGTGACCGCCGGCAGAGCGTTTCCCCTGATCGCATCGCAAGTGACTCCTTGAAGAAGCCACGTCTTGTCGGGCCGTTGTTCGAGGTGGCCGATTGTCGTCGTCCGCGGATCCTTCGGTAATTGATCCGCGGTCGCCACCGCACAATCGGCTCGAACCGCATCGCAGAAATGATCCGGCGAACCAGTCAAAGTGATTCGGATAACTACGGGCCCACAATCGATGTCCCGAACCGGGGCCGCCGGAACACCCTGTGTCGCCGCGAGCACGGCACTCTTTCGGGAGCACTCCTGCTTCTGCCCGATGCCGAATTTGCCCTTGCCAGCAAAGGTTGACGTCGAATCGGTGCAGTCATTATGCGCACTAGCTCGACTTGTGCCGACAAAGAGCGTGAGCGACACCGCCGCCACCGAGACGACGCCGACAAGTCGGTGCCTCATTGTGCTTCCAGTTCGACGACTCGCCACGCTGACCTATCCCAAGCTAGAAATATATTCGACTCGTAGGTGATTGGTTGCGCATTGTCAGTTGACGGGCTAACGGACGGCGCACCACCACGTCCGGCTCTTGGGTCAACCTCACGGCGAGCTTGTATTCTGCCGTCGGATCATTGCGATTCGAGCTCAGGAGATAAGACCGGAGCCGGATTCTGCCACCTCTTATGTATCCACCCTCCGCCTGCAGCGACGCTAGGTCCGTGACATAGCGTGAGCAGGCCTTGCAGCTCGGCGAGGCTATCGGACGGAGAAGATATGGATCCGTGGTCGCGATGCTCCAGTCGAGCGCCTTTACGAAGTACACGCCGAAGATGCGCGCGCCCGATGCGGTGTGTTGCAACGCTTCTGCGGGTAGCACCGGGGGCTTTTCGCCAGGTTGGACGTTGGGGCCGGTGGTGAGCGGTCCGGTGCGTGGAGCGCTTACCGACGGCGACGCCGGCCGGGACGGCCATGAAGCCGACGAAACGGGTGTAGGCGACGGCGACGGCCTACTGCCGCCGCAGCCAGTCGCCAGCCCAACGACAGCTGCGAGCGCCCCCATGTAGTGCATCCGCACGGCGACATAATGCCCGATTACCCCGCCTCTGCACGAGAGTGAATGAAAGCGATGTGGATAACCCGAGACCACCGGTATTGACGAAGGACGCGCAGCAGGGCGCGGCCCCGCATGTCGCCAGAGCCTTGCCTGCTTACGGTGGACCATCACTGGGTTAGCGGCGACTGAGCGGACGACGCCGCCCGGTGTTGCACGCCGTCCGGGTAGCCGAACAGCGAGCCGAAGGCGATCCGTGAGGTGCGCAGGCACAGCAGATTGACGGTGCGTGCGTCCTCGCTGAGGGCTGCTTGGATCGACACGTCACCTCGCGAAGCGTCCCGAGCGCGGTAGCTGTCGACGGCCTGCTGGACGTCGGCCAGCCGCAGCTTGTGGCCGCCCACATCTCCGACGCCGCGTGCCGAGCCCAAGTCCGCCGAGGTCGCGGCCGCGGCGGCCGCTCCGTCGCACACGCTCTGCAGATCCCGCTGCTGAACGAAGGCGTTGCCTGCAGCCACCGATCCAGCCACCATGACCATGGCGAGCAAGAAGCAGCCGAGGATCAGTGGGATCGTCGAGCCACGGTCGTCCGACCAGCACCTCACGATGGATCTACCGTCCGGTAGTCGTCGACGTGCAGGACGTACCGCCCGATCGTCGTCACGCCCCTACCGGCCAACAGGGTCGGAACGCCCGGCAGAAACGCGTGACGCACGACGCACACGGCGAACTCAGCCCCAGGCTCCAGTTCGGGCGCGATCGTCGCGTCTTCGCAATCGTCCCCGGCCGGGACGTAACGCAGTTCGGCATCGTCGGCCAGCCCCTCGTCCGCGAGCGCCAGGCGCACGGCAACACGTGCACGCGAGCGGCCCTGTGTAGTGGATTCGGACGTCGCGAACGCGCGGCCGGCCTGACGCGCGGCTTGAGTGACACCCAGAGTGCTGCGTTGCACGGACGCGACGGCGGCGATGAAGTACACGAGCGGTACCAGAACGAGGATCGCGACGAAAACGAACTCGACAATCGCGTTGCCTTCGTCCGACGCGGGCGTCACAGTGCCGATTCGGGCGCGGACACACGTCACGGCGTGCCCTCCTTGAGCGCGCCGGACGTGACGTCGATCCGGAGCAGACCGGCCAGCGGCAGGAAGATCGAGCGAACCCTGCCCTGGCAATGCACGACGGCGAGCGGCAGGCCACTGGCGTCGTCACGTCCGGCGCTTCCCCTGCAGGGGATGTCCCGTGCAACACGGTCGGTCAGGGCCTGGCGCACGAGTTCCGTTGCGCGTTCGCCACCGCTTCCGTAGTCGACTCCCGAGCTCGCCGCGTAGCGCGCTCCGTCCGATGCGCTCGCCGCAACGACGTTGCGCAGGTAGAACACCACCGCCACCTGCAAGACGGCGAACAGGAGGAAAACCAGCAGCACCGAGATCATCGCGAACTCCACGACGGCAGCGCCCCGATCGCGGTCGTCCTCCGAGACGACCCGGCGCAGGCGCGCGCCGAATCGGTGTGCCACCGCGCTATTTGGACGTGCTGTCGACGACCGAGTCGATGGCGTTGCTGATCGCGTCGGTAATTTTGGTTCGGAACAACGCGAAAATGACCACGACGAGGCCGGCAGTCATCACCGTCACCATGACCCAGCCGGGCACGTCGCCACGTTCGGGATCGCGGCCTCGCACGCGTGAATACGCATCGGACACCCAAGCCGCGAAAAGATCGAGTGGCATCAGACGAGCTCCTCCGTGATCAGTTGGTCAGCGACACCAGCGTCATCAGACCCGGATACAACGCGAACAACACGGTGACCGGCAGCAGCAAGAACACCACCGGCACCATCATCGAGATCTCCTTGCGGCCGCCTGCCTCCAACAGCGTCCGCTTGCCCACCTCGCGGACGTCGGCAGCCTGGGCACGCAGGACGTCGGCAAGCGGCGTCCCCCGTTCGATCGCGACCACCAGGCCCTGCACGAAGCGCGCGAACGGTTCGAGCGTCGTGCGCTCCGCCAGCTCGGACAACGCCCGGGTGATGGGCATTCCGGCGCGAGCCTGCGCGAGCGCCGAGTCCAGGTCGCGGGCCAGCTCGCCGCCGATCAGCCGGCACACGCGTAGCAGCGCGTCAGGCGGAGCCTCGCCGGCGGTGACCGACAATGCAAGGAGGTCGGCGACCACCGGAAACTCGGCGAGCATCGCGTCTTCGCGACGAGTGACCTCCCGTGTCAGCCACCAATCCCGGCCGAACACCCCGCCCACCGGGCCGATCAGCGCCGCGCCGATGGCGAGCACCACGTCGACTCCGCCCTGCAACAGTCCGATCAGCGTCACCAGCAGCCCGCCACCGACCATGCCGACCGCTGCCCAGACCACTTGCTCGAACCGGAACTCCTCTAGCGTCAACCGGCCGCCGAGGCCGCCGAGTCGCCGGCGCACGGACGCGCTACCGCCTACAACGCGATCGAGGAATGACACCACCTCGCCGAGCGCGGGGCCGAAGAGCCGCCGCATGACGGTGAATGGCGCGGACGTGGCGGACGGGCGGGCCAACAGCTTCGAGGGAACGGGCGTATCGCCGAGGTACGGCGCGACGCGGTCGACCAGCCGGATCGGCCGCATCGGCGGGGCCGCCCGAATCGCGAGGAGCACGCCGGCTGCGGCCAGCAGGCCGAGCAGGCCGCCCAGAACGGACGGGTTCACCGAAGCACCCGCTGCTCCTCGGGCAATTGCCCGATGCGGAGCATCATCCGGTAGGCCAGGACGCACACCGCCGCGCCGATGGCGAGCAACACGATGCCGCCGGTGGAGTTATACGCCTGCAGCGTCGTCGACTGAGTGCCCAACAACAGCAGCACGATCCACGGCGCGGCGACCGCGAGCCGCGCCGCGTTGACCACCCAGCCTTGACGGGTCTCCAGCTCGGCCCGGGTGCGCGCGTCGGCGCGCAACAGCTCGGAGAGGGTCCGCAGCACCTTGCCGAGGTCGCTGCCGCCGACCTCGCGGGCCACCCGCATCGTCTCGCATACCCGATCACCAACTGGATCAGCCAGGTCATCCTTGAGCGCGTCTAGGCAATCGCCGAACCGGCCACTGGCCCGATACGCCGCGCTGAACCGGGCGAAGGCGGGACGCAGCGGTTCCGGACCACGCAGCGACAACGCGGAGAGGCCCTCGGGCAACGACATACCCGCGCGGATGGCCGAGGCAAGGTTGTCGACCGCCTCGGGCCACAACTCGCGCAGCGCGACCTGTCGGCGACGACGCATCCGGCGCAGCACCATGATCGGCGCGAAGAAGGAGAACCCAGCGAAGGCAGCGGCGACCGCGACGGTTGAGGTCAGAAGCAGGACGAGGACGCCGACGAGGAATGTGCACAGCAGCTGAGCGGCGATCAGCTGCGTTGTACCCACTCCGTCGACACCGGCCTGCCGCAGCAGGTCGGTGCGCCGGACGAGCCAACCGGCGGAGCTCGACGGGGTGCGCCGCGGAGCCCGCGATCCGCTGCGCCAGATCAACAGCAGGCCGGTGCCGAAAATCAGCCCGAGCAGCGCACCCACGTCACGCCTCTCGGATCGATCGAGGCAAACTCGGACCGACTGGTCGGTCTGAGCGATGGCCGAGTGCGGAAATCAGGTCGATGCCGGCGTGCTCGTAACGGTCGGCGTGCGGCGGATAGCCGTCGGCCCGCTCCAGCCGGCCATTGCGGGTAGTGAAGATGTCTGACGTCTCGATGACGTCGGCCTCGACGCGTCCGGGGACAGCGACGATCTCGCGAACCCGGCGGTGGCCGCTCGCGTCGCTGCCAAGGTGGACCACGAGGTCAACGCTCGTTGCGACGGTCGGGGTAACGAATGCGGCTGACACGTTCTCGCCGGCGAGCAGCGGCAACGTGCACATCTTGATCAATGCCTCGCGCGCGGAGTTCGCATGCAGGCTGCACATGCCCGGTAGGCCGCTGTTGAGAGCGATCAGCAGGTCGAGGCACTCCTCCTGCCGCACCTCGCCGACGATCAGCCGGCTCGGCCGCATCCGTAGTGCCTCCTTGACCAGGCGCCGCATCGGGA
>JBDUCV010000020.1:0-33810 GCA_040003255.1 Actinomycetota bacterium | reverse complement strand
CGTGCCGGAGTAGGTGCACCGTGTTCGTCGCGTTCATGCAGTCGTCGCGTTCATGAAGCTCGTCACGTTCATGCGCTCGTCGCGTTCATGAAGCGACCGCCGCGGCAGCCGCCTTGGCGGCCAGTGGCAGCGCTGCGGCGACTCGATCGATGGCCGCTTGGTCATGAGCCGCCCCGACGAACCACGCCTCGAACGCGCTCGGCGGCAAGTAGACCCCCGCGTCGAGCATCGCGTGGAAGAACGCGCGGTAGCGAAACGTCTCGGCGGCATGCGCCTGCTCGAAGTTGGTGACCGGCGCCGGGCTGAAGAACACCGAAAACAAGTTGCCCGCGTACTGCACCTGGTGGGCGACGCCCTCTTGCTGAAGCGCCTCGTGCGCCAGCCCGCCGATGATCGTGGCCACCTCATCCACCCGCGCGTAGACGTCGGGGGGGCAGTTCCGCAGCGTTGCCAATCCCGCGGCGACAGCCACCGGGTTGCCGCTGAGCGTCCCGGCTTGGTACACCGGCCCGGTCGGGGCGAGGTGGCCCATCACGTCCGCCCGCCCACCGAACGCGGCCGCCGGGAGCCCCCCGCTCATCACCTTGCCGAAGGTGAACAGGTCGGCGTCCACCGGATCGAGGCCGTACCACCCGGCGGCCGACACACGGAAGCCCGTCATCACCTCGTCCATGATCAGCAGCGCCCCGTGCCGCTGTGTGATCGCGCGCAGGCCCGCGTTGAACCCGGGCGCCGGTGCGATCGCCCCCATGTTGCCGGCTGCCGCCTCGGTGATCACGCACGCGACGTCGGAGCCGAACTGGGCGAAGGCGGCCTCGACCGCGGCGAGATCGTTGTAGGGCAGCACGCTCGTCTGGGCGGTCTGCGCGCCGGTAACTCCAGGAGTGTCGGGTAGGCCGAAGGTCGCCACGCCCGAACCGGCGGAAGCGAGCAGCGCGTCGACGTGCCCGTGGTAGCAGCCCGCGAACTTCACCACCCGGTGCCGTCCGGTGAAACCTCGGGCTAGTCGGATCGAGCTCATCGTCGCTTCGGTACCGGAGTTCACCAGCCGCACCTGCTCGACCGGCGCGACCCGGCTGACCAGCTCCTCGGCCAGCTCGATCTCGCCGACCGTCGGCGTGCCGAAGCTCAGCCCCCGGGTCGCGGCGTCGCGCACCGCCTCGATAACCGCCGGATGAGCGTGGCCGAGCAGCATCGGCCCCCAGGACGCCACGCAGTCGACATATTCGTTGCCGTCCGCGTCCACGAGGTACGGGCCGTGGCCGCGCACCATGAACCGTGGCGTGCCGCCGACGGCGCGAAACGCCCGCACCGGCGAGTTGACCCCACCCGGGATCACCCGCTGGGCACGGGTAAATAGCTCAGCCGAGATCGGGGCATCGCTCACGTCCCCGATTGTCTCAGTGTCCCGGCCGGTGGGGCGGCCGAAGCCGCCCCACCGAGCAGTGCTAGTCGTCGCGGCCCACCCGCAACGCATTGCTCAAGTCGGCTACCGCCGCGTCACGTGTGCTCAGCGGCGCCAACCCCAAGCCGTGCTCGATGGTGGCCAGGATCGACGTCGTGTCGTACACCGTGGGGTCGACTCCGGAGCGCTTCATCGACCTGCTGAGGATGAGTGCCGGGATGCGGGTTCCCGGACCCCATTGATCGTGCACGCCGGCCGTCGAGCCGCCTTGGCCCGGCGGCGGGACGTGATCCCATTGGCCGCCGAACTCGTCGTAGGTGACAACCACAAGCGTGTCGCGGGCCTGCGGACCGGAAAGGATCGTCCTGAGCAAGTCGACCAGGTGGTCGCTGCCGTTGGGTTCGCTGGCATAGCCGGGATGCTCGTTTTCAGCGCCATAGGGCTTGACGAAGCTGACGGTCGGCAGCGTGCCCTTCGTGGCCGAGGCGATGAAGTCCGTCTCGTCCTTCAGGTGGGTGCGTCCTGGTTGGCCCGGAGCGTAGTTCGCGAAATAGTTCAGCGGCTGGTGGTGGAACTGGAACAGCGGACCGGGATGGCCGGCCGCCGCGTCGTTCCAGCCACCCGAGTACCAGTTCCACGAGACGTTCTGGGCGCTGAGCTCGTCACCAATGTTCGGGTACTGCGTATCGTCGATCAACGGCAGCTTGGCGCCGTTGCCAAACGGCGGGTTGGACGGTTGCATCGTGTTCACCGCATAGTCGCCGCAGGCGACGTTCGCATTGGCGTCCGGGCCGCAGGCCTGGGTCAGCTGCGCGTCCTTCACCGTGGTCGCGGGGTGATAGAGCGGATACGACGCGTTCGGGAAACCGTTGCTGTCAACGACGGAATGCAGCCCGGCGTGCGCGCCCCCTGATCCGGCCGTGGTGTCGATCGGCGCCCGGGCGGCCACCAGCCACTGGTGGTTGAGGAACGATCCGCCGAATGCTGACTGGAAGAAGTGGTCGGCGATCACGTAGTTGGGCGCGTGCTTACCGTGCAGGTACTCATAGATGGGCAGGCTCTTCGTGTCGTACTGGCCCATCGTCAGTCCGGCTGCGTCGCTGCCGGTGACGTAGCGGTTCTGCTGGCCGCCGTTGAGCTGGTACTGCTCCTGGTAGAAACGGTGCACCAAGTCGCGGGTGCAGCCGCCCGGCAAGGCGCCCGGGCTGTCCTTGAGCACGCCGGTGGGTGCGTACACGCCCGGCGGGGGACAGGTCCGGTCGGTCGGGCCGATGTAGTCGTCGATCGTGAACGGATCGTTGGTGAAGTGGCTGGCCGCAACGCCGTGCGCCGAGTCGACGCAGGTGGTGGCTAGCGGACTGGGTGAGGTGAGGTTGACGTCGGTCTGGAGCAGGCAGCCATAGGCGTCGCCGTTCTGTGCCACCTGGGTCGTGTGCACCTGATCTGCCGATGAGAGCCCGTCGACCTGCTGGCCGTCCACCAAACCCCACGTCCCGTAGAGGTTGTCGAAGCTGTGGTTCTCCTCGTAGATGACGACGAGGTGTTTGTAGTGTCCGATGACCGCCGGCAGCCCGCGGCCATGCTTGTCGGGCGATGCGCCGGCCGTGGCGGTCAGCGAGCCCACCGCCGTCACGGCGGCCACCGCGGTCACCAGCGTTCTCATCCTTCGCATTGAGCCTCCAAAGGTCGACTTGCGCACCGTGCCGACCCTGGCCCACCGAGGCCCGGTCCACAAGGGACAGAGCCTGAACAATGATGGACAACCGAACCCATCAGTTTCTCGTCGGTGCCTGCGTTCCGCACGGCTGCGTCGGGCGGTTCAAAGCAGCGCAGCTGCGTCGACGGCCCAGTAGGTGAGGATCATCGACGCGCCGGCCCGGCGGATCGCAGTCAACGTCTCGAGCATGATCCGGTCGCGGTTGAGCCAACCCCGTTCGGCGGCTGCCTCGACCATCGCATACTCGCCACTGACTTGGTAGGCGGCGACCGGCACGGGACTGGCATCGGCCACCGCGCGCAGGATGTCGAGGTAGGGCAGCGCGGGCTTGACCATCACCACGTCCGCACCCTCGGCCACGTCAAGGGCGGTCTCAGCGAGTGCCTCGCGGGCGGTGCGGGCGTGGTCCTGCTGGTAGGCCATCCGGTCGCCCGTGAGCGACGAGTCGACGGCCTCACGGAACGGGCCGTAGAAGCCGGAGGCGTACTTCGCGGAATACGCCAAGATCGCGGTGCCCGCGTGGCCGCCCCGGTCCAGCCCGGCACGAACGGCGCCGACCTGACCATCCATCATGCCGCTCGTACCGACCACGTGGGCGCCTGCCTCGGCTTGGGCCACGCCCATCGACGCGTAGCGAAGCAGGGTGGCGTCGTTGTCGACGCGGCCGCGTTCGTCGAGCACCCCGCAGTGACCGTGATCGGTGAACTCGTCCAGGCACAGGTCGGCCATCAGCACGGTGCTGTCGCCGAGTTCGCTGCGCAGCCGGCTCAGGGCGAGGTTGAGCACCCCGTCCGGGTCGTCCGCGCCGGAGCCCCGCGCGTCCTTGTCCGCCGGGATGCCGAACAGCATCAGCCCGCCGACACCGGCCTGGACAGCTTCGACCGCCGCTTTGGCCAGCGAATCTTGGCTGTGCTGGACGACGCCGGGCATCGAGCTGATCGCCGCCGGTTCGGTGATCGACTCGCGGATGAACATCGGCAGGATCAGGTCGGCCGGCCGCACGTTCACGTCGGTGCTCAGCCGCCGCAGAGCCGCGGTTGCCCGCAGCCGACGGGGACGCGATGCGGGAAAGCCCGGCAGATTCGGGAGGCTCACGACCGGCACGCTACGCGGTCCGGACCTCCCCAACGTCTCCCGCCGTTCCCCGCCAATCCGACTTTTGGCCAGTCCTGCACCCCGGCGGTGCAGGATCGACCAAAATTGAGATCGATCAGCGCGAGACGCGCCGGGCTGACCTGGCGGCGGGCTTCTTAGCCGGTGCGGCGACGGTGCCGCCGGCCGCACGCGCGATGGCGTATTCGGCGAGGGCATCGACCAAGGTCGGGATGGTGGCCGACTCGGGCTCGACGTCTACCCGCAGGCCGTACTCCCGGGCCGTGGCCGCCGTCTGTGGACCGATCACTGCGACCACCGTCTTGGCGTGTGGTTTGCCGGCGATGCCCACCAGGTTGCGAACGGTGGACGACGAGGTGAAGCACACCGCCTGGAAGCCGCCGGACTTGATCGCATCACGGATCTCCGCCGCAGGC
This sequence comes from Actinomycetota bacterium, assembly GCA_040003255.1. Classification (GTDB taxonomy): domain Bacteria; phylum Actinomycetota; class Actinomycetes; order Mycobacteriales; family Jatrophihabitantaceae; genus JBDUCV01. Next base: position 29,159 of record JBDUCV010000020.1, on the reverse strand, counting down.
GGGGCGGCCCGTACCGTCCGGTACGCCGTCACATCGTCGATCTCCCAGCCGCGAGTGCGCAGGCCAGCCGACAGCGTCTCGGTGGCGATGTCGGCGCGCGGCAGCAGTACCCGGTCGATCGGGTCGAGTACGTCGTCGTAGGGCGGGAAGTCGGCCAGCAGGCCCTCGGAGGACTGCTCACCGGACGGCACCAGCTCCGGGCTGATCCCGAACGCGCGCACCGCGTCGGCGGTGGCCTCACCCACGCATGCGATCTTGACGCCGGCGAATGCCCGGGCGTCCAGGCCGAACTCTTCGAACTTTTCGCGCACGGCCCGTACAGCGTTGGTCGAGGTAAACACGATCCACTCGTATCTGCCGGTGACCAGGCCCTTGATCGCCCGCTCCATTTGGGTCGGCGTGCGAGGCGGCTCGACGGCGATGGTCGGCACCTCCACCGGCACCGCGCCGTACTGGCGCAACCGCTCGGTCATCGCGCCGGCCTGCTCCTTGGTGCGCGGCACGAGCACCCGCCAGCCGTAGAGCGGGCGGGATTCCCACCACGTGAGGCGGTCGCGCTGGGTGGCGGCCTTTCCGACGGTGATTACCAGCGTGCCGCGCAGACCGGCGGCGGTGAGCTCGAGCTCGCCGAGCACGCCGGCTACGGTGTGCTGCTCGCTGCGTGTGCCGGCGCTGCTAACCGTCACTGGCGTATCGGGCTTGAGTCCGCAGGACACCAGCTGCTCGCCGACGACCGACACCTGCTCGGCGGGTACGGTCAATACCAGGGTGCCCGCACTGCGGGCGAGCGCGTCGAAGTCGTAGCCGTAGACCGAGGCGATGTCGGCCTGGGTGCGCACCGAACCGGTAGGCACACCCGCGTAGGTAGCCGTGCCGACACCGGTCGAAATCCCCGGGATGACTTCGAACGGCACGACGGTGCGGGCAACGACGAGCGCCTCTTTGACGGCGCGATCGTCGGTGAAGACATCACCTGCGACCAGCCGGACGACGTGGGCGCCGCCGCGAGCCTCGGCGAGCAGCGCCTTGGCCGACTCGGCCGGTGTCGGGTCGACGGCGCGCGCGGCGACCCGTGCCAGACCGGTCACCTCGGCCGGCACGGTGGGGTCGGCGAACACGACGTCCGCCCGGCTCAACGCCAGCGTCGCGTGGACGGCCAGCAGCCCGGGGTCGCCTGGGCCAGCCCCTACGAAGGTGACGCGGCCAACGGTCTTGCGAACTCGGGTCATGTTGTGGTTCCCATCATCATCTCTGCGCCGGCGAAGATCAGTTCGGCGGCCAGCCGCCGCCCGATCCCGTCGGCATCGGTTACCGGACCGGTGGCCGAGAGCCGAACGGCAGCACTGCCGTCGGCCGCGGTCACCGATGCACGGAGGAACAGTTCCGGCAAGTCGCCGGGGAGGTCACCGTCGGCGACGATGGCTAGGGCCCCGATCGGGGCAGAACAGCCTGCGCCGAGCGCGGTCAGCACGGCCCTTTCGGCCGCGACGCACGCCCGGGAGTCGGGATCGTCGAGCGCGGCGATCGCCGTGAGCGTGGCGTCGTCGCCCGACCGGCATTCGATCGCCAGCGCGCCTTGCGCAGGGGCGGGCAGTAGCTGGATCGGGTCGAGCACCTCGGTCACCACGTCGTCGCGGCCGAGCCGGCGCAACCCGGCCAGCGCCAGGACGACGGCATCGAGATGCCCATCGGTGACCTGGGTGAGCCGAGTGTCGACGTTGCCGCGCAATGGCACGACCTCGACACCCAGGCCGAGTGCCCGCAACTGGGCGGCACGGCGTGGAGAGCCAGTGCCGACGCGTGAACCAACGGGCAGCTCGCCCAGGGTCAGCCCATCGCGGGCCACCAGCGCGTCACGCGGGTCGGCGCGCAGCGGAACGGCGGCGACCACGATGCCCTCGGCGGGCGCGGTCGGCAGGTCCTTGTAGGAGTGCACGGCGACGTCGACGTCGCCGCGCACCAGCGCATCGCGCAACGCCGACACGAAGACTCCGGTGCCGCCGATCTGGTGCAGCGCAGCCGCCGAACGGTCGCCCGCGGTGACGATCGGGACGACCTCGACCGGCGTACCAAGCGCGGCGGCGACTTGGTCGGTCTGAATGCGGGCGAGCGGACTGCGTCGGGTTCCGATCCGCAGCGTGCGGCTGACCACGGTCATCGGACATCCCCGCCGCTCTGGCGGGCAGCGCGTAGCTCGGCCACCGACTCGGCCGTCGCAGGATCGAGGTCGAAAAGCTCACGCAGCGCTTGCGTGTACTGGTCACCGTTCGGGGTGTTGGCCAGCTCCTTGACCCGCACGGTCGGCGCATGAAGCAGCTTCTCGACGGCGCGGCGGACCGCGTCACCGACCTCAGCGCGGCTGGTGGCGTCGAGCGCCGGCAGGCGGCCGTCGAGCCGGGCAAGCTCGGCATCGACCACCTGGTTTGCGCGGGAGTGCAGGGCGGTCACCATCGGGGCAACCGCCAGGCGCTGCTGGGCGGCGAGGTAGGCGCGCAGTTCATCGGCCACGATCGCGTTGGCCTTGGCGATCTCGTCCGCACTGACCGCGACGTCGGCGGCACGCAGCGAACCGAGGTCGACATAATGCACATCCGGCAGCGTGGCCACCGCGGGGTCGACGTCTCGAGGCAGCGCTAGGTCGAGGATCACCAGCGGTCGACCGCCGCGCTCTGCGATGTCGCCGAGCTCGAGTACCAGCCCGGTCGACCCGGTTGAACTGATCAGTAGGTCGGCGGCGGCGATCTCGACCGTTACCTCGCTCAACGGCACCGAACGTCCGCCGAGCGAGATGGCGAGCCGGTGCCCCCGTTCCAGGGTTCGGTTGGCGACCACGACATCGTTGACGCCGCGTCGCCGCAATGTGGCCCCGCTCAGCGCGCCCATCGACCCGGCCCCGACGATCACCGCGCGGATGCCGGGCAGCGGGCCGAGGATCTGGGCGGCGCGGTCGAGTGCCACCGAGACCACCGATGCGCCAGCCCGGTCGATACCGGTTTCGGCGTGAACCCGTTTGCCGACCCGCAGCCCGGTCTGCGCGAGACCATGAAGCACGGTGCCGACCGCTTGCGTTTCGGTGGCGGCCGCGTACGCCGAGCGCAGTTGGCCGAGGATCTGTGATTCACCGACCACCATCGAGTCGAGCCCACAGGCGACCGACAGAATGTGCTCGATCGCGGCCTCGGCGAAGTGAACGTAGAGGTGCTCGCCCAATTCGGCCACCGGCAGGCCCGTCTGTCGCGCGAGCACCGTGCTGATCTCGGCGACCGCCGGATGGAATCGGGCCGCGTCGGCGTATACCTCGATCCGGTTGCACGTCGAGAGCACCAGCACCTCGCTGATCGCCTCGACCGACTGCAGCTCGTGCAGCACCTTTGGCAAGTCGTCTGGCGACATGCTGGCGCGTTCGAGCAACGCAACCGGGGCCGTCTGATGCGACAACCCCACGACGATGATGCTCACTGCGCCACCCGGCTCGGTAGCGCCGCCTTGCGGTTCTCGTGGAAGGACAGGATCTGCAGCTCGGCGGCCAGGTCGACCTTGCGGACGTCAACGTCCGGCGGGACGGTCAGCACGATCGGGGCGAAGTTCAGGATGCTCGTGACACCCGCGGAGACGAGCCGGTCGCATACCTCTTGCGCCGCCGACGCCGGGGTGGCCAGTACCGCGATCGTGATGTTTTCGCGCACCACGATGTGGTCGAGCTGGGCGACGTCCTGCACCGTCAGCCCGCGGATGCGAGTACCGACGCGCACCGGGTCAGCGTCGATCAGCGCGGCGATGCGGAACCCGCGCGACGCGAACCCGTCATACCCGGCCAATGCCTGGCCGAGGTTGCCGAGCCCAATCAGCGCAACCGACCGGTGCACGGTAAGGCCAAGAATTCGGGCAATCTCTTCGGTCAGCGTGGCGACGTCGTAGCCAACGCCACGGATGCCGTACGAGCCGAGGAAGGACAGGTCCTTGCGCAACATCGCCGAGTTGACACCGGCGGCGGTTGCCAACTCGTCCGACGACACCGTCGGGGCGGCTTTATCACCGAACGAGCCAAGCACCCGCAAGTAGGTCGCCAGCCGGGCGACGGTTGCTTCCGGAACGGCCCGGCCGTGCTCGCCATGGGCGGTCAGTCGCGTCGATACAACCTGAGCCGGGGCATCGTGGGCGTGCGTCTGCGACAGATCCCGCACCGCGCGTTCGACGCTCATCTACTCCTCGAACCGTCTGGAACAGTCCTCGACATTGCGGGCAGGCGACGCCCGAATCCGGTGTGATACAAGCTGGCTGGACCGCAAAAACGCTACGCGCTTGTGAAGACTTTCCCAAATCGCCCGGACCTGTGCTATTGGCTGATCGCGCGGCGAAATCGCGGCTCTTCGACGCGCCAATAGCCGTGTTCCCGCCCGTCGATGAGAATCACCGGCACCCGATCGGAGTACTCGTCGGCCCGCGCGCGGTCGGCGTCCACGTCCACCTCGTGGTAGCCGAAGCCGAACTCACCGGCCAGTCGGCGCAGCACGGTCGACGCGTCGTCGCACAGGTGGCAGCCGACGCGGGTGATCAGCGTGACCTGGTGATCAGCGGCCGGCACCGGCGCCACCGGGTTCTCGCAGCCGCCACTTCATGACCTTGCCGGTCACGGTGCGCGGCAGCTCGGGCACGATCGCGATCTCGCGTGGCAGTTTGAATCGCGCGAGGGATCGCGCAGCGGAGGCGAGGATCGCCGCCGGGTCGAGCGTGGCTCCGGGCGAGGGGACGACGTAGGCCACCACCGCCTGGCCGGTCTGCTCGTCGTCGACTCCGACCGCGGCCACCTCGGCGACGCCGGGCTCGGCGGCCAACACGGCCTCGACCTCCGCCGGGTAGACGTTGAAGCCGTTGACCAGCACCAGATCGGTGCTGCGCCCGACGAGGAACAGGTCACCGTCCTCGTCAGCAACTGCGATATCGCCGGTCGCGAACCACCCGTCGGCGTCCGGACCGCCGGCACCGTCGGGCCAATAACCTGAGAACAGGTTCGGTCCACGGAGGACGAGCTGGCCGGGGTCCTTGTCCTCGTCATCCACCGGATCGCCGTCGGCGTCGAGCAGGAGCACCTCGACGCCGGGCAGCGGGCGGCCGACCGATCCGGCCTTGGGCTGGGTCACATTGAGGGTGACAACCGGCGCGGCTTCGGTCAGCCCATAGCCCTCATGCAAGGCGATCCCGGCCTTGGCATAGGTGGCCACGAGCGACGATGGCAGCGGCGCGGAGCCCGACACCGCCAACCGCACGCCGGCGAACGCGGACGCCAGCCCGGGCCGGTTCCCCCACGCGGCGAACATGCTGGGCGCGCCGATAACGATCGTCACCGATTCTCGGGCCATGGTCGCCAGCGTTTGCGCCACATCGAACCGGTCGGCCAACACCACAGTGGCACCTGCGTATAGCACGGCCCCCAGGCCGAGGTTGAGGCCGAACGCGTGGAACATCGGCAGTGGCACGAACACCACGTCGTCGGATCCGATGATCGACGGCTCGACGGCGGCGACCTGCTCGAGGTTGGCGAGCAGCGCTCGCGCCGACAGCATCGCCCCGCGGGGCCGCCGAGTCGTGCCACTGGTGTAGAGCAGCACCGCGATCTGGTCGCCGGTTCGGTCGGCGTGCGGATCCGGTCCGTCCGTAGCCCCGGCAATGAGCTCCGCCACGGTCCGCATGCCGTCCGGTGCCTGCGTGGCGGCGACGAGCACCTCGCGCACCGGCAGCTCGGCTGCTGCCTCGATGGCCGCGACCGATCCGGTGACGAGCAACGTCGCGCCTGAATCGGATAGCAGGTGCCGCAACTCAGGAACCGAATGACCCGGGTTGGCCGGGACGACGATCAGCCCGGCGCGCAGGGCGCCGAGGTAGAGAACGACGAAGTCGGTGCTGTTGCCCACCTGCAAAGCGATCCGCTCACCACTTGGGTAGCCGGCTGCCCGAAGGGCCGAGGCGGCGCGGGTGGCGTGTGCGTCCAGCTCGCGATAGGTAAGCCCGCTGCTGCCGTCGACCAGGGCTGGCTGCCGCGGATCGGCCGCCGCGTTGCGGCGAACGAGGTCGGATATGCCGGTCGGCCGATGGTTCACGTCCATCCTCCCGCGCTGCGGTTTCGATCCCGCGGCTGCACAGCAGCTTCCACTTCCGCGCACACGGCGTGCAACCTTGGTTACCCCCAAGTACGAACGATAGGTTGTGCACTTCGCCACCGCGGACGGGGGCAACGTGAATGGTTCGCGTCCTATGTCCGGCCATTTGCTCGCTCAGCGGGGCTTTGGCCGGACATTCGAGCGCGCCTTGGCCGAGCGACCGGCCGACCTGCGGCAACTCGTCCGGCTAGTGCTCGAGGTGCTGGGTCCGTCGATCCCGGTGCCCGCGGCCGCGGCCGCGAACCAGCCGTCCGGTCCGTCCCCGATGCGCTCAGCCGCCGCCTCCGGCTCGAGCTCCAGCGCGAGCGCCTCGGCCCGACCGCGGTCAAGCGGTCAGCACCGACGCGCCGATCGGGACCGCCGCGATCCCGCATCGCCGGTCGACGGCGCGCACGTCGAGACCTGGCGGCTCGTCACCCGGGCTCAGGCTGGCGACGGCGAGGCGTTCGGCCTGCTTTACGACCGCTACGTCGACGCCGTATATCGGTTCATCTACTACCGGGTGAACGACCGCTCGGTGGCCGAGGATTTCACCAGCGAGACGTTCCTGCGCGCCTTGCGGCGGATCGGCGGGATCAACTACCAAGGACGCGACATCGGCGCGTGGTTCACCACCATTGCCCGCAATATCGTGCTCGACCACGTCAAGTCCGCCCGCAATCGGCTCGAGGTGAGCACCGGCGAGGCGGTCGAGGGCAGCGAATCGGCTCCCGGCACCGAGCAGGCGGTGCTCGCCGCATTCACGACGCAGCGACTGGTCGCCGCCGTCAACCAGCTTGGCGACGACCAGCGCGAATGCATCGTGCTGCGCTTCATTCAGGGTCTGTCGGTTACTGAGACCGCCGAGGTCATGGGCAAGAACGCCGGGGCGATCAAGGCACTCCAGCATCGCGCGGTGCGCAAACTGGCGCAGACCCTGGGGCCGGACCTGCGATGAACGACGGCTTCAGTAACCCACCGGTTTCGAGCTCGTTAGTCACAGAGGAGAGGCGACGGCACGGCGCCCGACGTCCGGCGAGCGAACGCCTAGGAGGTGCCGATGCCTGACAAGCGCCTGCTTGCAATCTTGGACCCGCTCTGGCCAGGTCGTCGCTACCCCAACCCTGAGCGCTCGCCCGACCGCGACGTGCGGGGCGTGTTGACGGCGCTGCGGACACTGCCGACGCCGGCCCCTAGCCCGCAGTTCCGCGCCGACCTGCGCGTCCAGCTGGTGGCGGTCACCGAGCGGCTGGTCACCGAAACGGCGACCGCGCAGCCGCTGACGACTCGACGTGGACAATGGCGCAATGCGTTGGGACGGCTGCGATTGCGTCGTCCGCTTGCGGTACTGGCGAGCGCGGCGATGGTGTTGGCGTTGCTGCTCGGAGGTGCGGTCTGGATCAGCGGCAGCGCGCTTCCAGGCGATGCGCTATACGGCATCAAACGGGCCAAGGAAAACGTTCAACTCTCAGTGAGTGGTGACGCTCGCGGATCGAATTACCTGGCCCAGGCGAAGACTCGGGTCAACGAGGTGCTCACCCTGTGGACCGACGGGGTGTCCTCGACGCCGCCTCCGGTTGTTGCATCCGGTGTCGGTGACACCGCAGGCCTGATGTCCGGGGCATTTGACGAGGCGGACTCCGACGTTCGGGACGGGGCGAAGCTGCTGGCCGAAAAGGCGGTGCGCGATCGCACCGCCGATCCGCTGGCCAAGATACTCGACTGGGCGCCCGGCCAGATCGATCTGCTGACCGCCATCGTCGGTGCCATTCCGCCAAGCCCGCTGCACCAGCGCGCGGTCGCCTCGCAGGCGCTGGCTCAGCGTGCGCTCGGCCGGGCAACCGAGCTGAAGGCGGCCCTCGGGTGCAACTGCCAGACTCCCGCCCAGACCGACGATCTCGGCCCATTGCCATGCACGACCTGCGCAAGCGGCTCGCCGTCGCCCTCGGGCACATCCTCATCGTCGGTTCCCGGGGGCACCTCATCCGGGGGCACATCTTCCGCGCCGACCTCGTCAGGCGGCTCCTCGTCCGCAGCTTCATACAGCGGGGCGGCGAGCGGCGCGGCCATCGGCGGACAAGCCGCTGGCGTAGAAGGCGCGGCATCGCCCACGCCTTCGCTTTCGGTTTCGCTGTCGCCTTCGCCTTCGCCTTCGGATTCCCTGTCGCCCTCGCCGTCCCTCGACGACGCCGGGCGGCGTGCTGCCCCTCCCCCTCCCCTCCCCTTCTCGCTCTCCCTCACCCTGTCGCCGTGCGTCGAGGTCTCACTCGGCCCGATCGGCCTCGGCAGCTGTCCGACGCCGTGACCGCGAGGCGGCCCGCTGCGATCACCGGCTGCGCGCCACGGCCCGGCGCGACGCCTCACGACGGCATGCCGTTCGACCGCACCGCGGCCGCGTTCTTCGACGTCGACAACACGATGATGGTCGGCGCGTCGATCTACCACTTCGCCAAGGGCCTGACGGCGCGCAAGTTCTTCTCGTGGCGCGACCTCGCATCGTTCGCGATCAAGCAGGCGCGGCTACGAGCGGTGGGCGAGTCGCGCACCGATATGCATCAGACCCGTGACTCGGCGCTCGCCTTTGTGGCCGGCAAGCCGGTTGACTCGATCATTGCGCTCTGCGGGGAGATCTATGACGAGGAGATGGCCGACCGGATCTGGTCCGGCACGCGTGCCCTGGCTCAGCTGCACCTGGACGCCGGGCAGCGGGTGTGGCTCGTAACAGCCACGCCGCAGGAGCTGGCCCAAATCATCGCGGCACGGCTCGGGCTCACCGGGGCGCTCGGCACGGTCGCCGACACGGTCGACGGCCGGTACACCGGCGCGCTCCTGGGCGATGTGCTGCACGGCGAAGCAAAGGCGAGCGCCGTTCGGACGCTGGCCGAACGCGAGGGGCTGGACCTGACCCGGTGCGCCGCGTATTCCGATTCGATCAATGACCTGCCGCTGTTGTCGCTCGTCGGGCGCGCCGTTGCGGTCAATCCGGACTCGGCGCTGCGGGTCGAAGCGCGGGCCCGGGGCTGGGAGATCCGCGACTTCCGCACCGGTCGGCGGGCGGCGCGCATCGGCGTCCCGGCAGCGCTCGGCGCCGGCGCGATCGGCGGTGGGGTGGCGGTCGGAGTTGCGCTGCGCAACCGACATCTCAACCGGCTCAGCGCCACACGGAACGGCGCTGCACCAGCAGCCGATACAACGTGCCCTGGATGGTCTCGCGCACCCGGTCGGTGAGCTCGAAGACCAGCATCGGGTCCTGGGCGCCGTCCGGCCCGGCAGCCTCAGTCGAGATCGGCTCGCCGAACTCGATATACCACTTGCTCGGCAGCGGGATGAGGCCGAGCGGTCCCAGCCAGGGAAAGGTCGGCGTCAGCGGAAAGTACGGCAGGTTCAGCAGCCGGGCCAGCGTCTTGGCGTTGCCGAGCACCGGGTGGATCTCCTCAGCTCCGACGATCGAAACTGGGATGATTGGCACGCCGGCCTTTAGCGCCGCCGAGACGAAGCCACCCCGGCCGAACCGCTGGAGCTTGTAGCGTTCGCTGAACGGCTTGCCGATGCCCTTGAAACCCTCCGGCCACACGCCGACCAGCTCGCCGGCTGCCAGCAGGCGTTCGGCGTCCGGGTTGCAAGCCAGCGTGCTGCCGGACTTGCGCGCCAGCGGACCGAGAACGGGTGTGGTGAACACCAGGTTGGCGCCGAGCATTCGCAGAAAGCGGTGATCGGGTGTCTCGTCGTGCACGGCCACTGCCGTCATCGCACCGTCCAGCGCCCACAGCCCGCCAGCATGGTTCGCAACCAGCAAAGCACCGCCTTCGGCCGGGATGTGGTGGACGCCGATCACTTCGGTTCGGAACCACCGTTGGTACAGCGGCCGTAACGCCGGCACCAGCACGTTCGCGGTCAGGTCGGCGTCGAAACCGAATTCGTCGATCTCGTACTCGCCGGTGAGCCGTCGCCGCAGGAAGGCCAAGGTGCCGGCGATCCGTTGCTCGGCAGCGGACCGGGGCCGGTCAGCTGGCGCACCGGACGAGGTCGGCTCTGGATCGGTCGCCACGGCCACGTGTGCCCGGCGGCCTGGCGGATCGGGCACCTGCCGGCTCGGGGAGGCCGTCGTCGCGTCGGCGCGCAGCGGAATTACGCGGGCCTCATCCATGATCTGCTCCGACCCGGGAGACGGCGCTCAAAAGTCTGTCGAGTACCTGCTCCGCGTGACGAACCGAGTTCGACGAGATCACCGGTGCCACCGGCCGGCCGCGCAGATAGGACTCGAACGCGCTCGACGTGTCGTACTGCGGGTCGTAGCCGAACTCGGTCCGCAGCTTGGCGACGTCGACGACCCGGCCGAAGTTCAGGAACTGCATCTGCTCGGGGGAAAAATCCACGACACCACTGCGGCGCAGCAAGCTACCGACTAGGTCAACGGCGGGCGCGGGCACCGGCAGCGCAATGCGGCCGCTTCGACGCAGCGCCTGCGACAGAAGCAAGACGCCGTCCCCCGCGACGTTGAACACCCCGGGACAGTCGGTGAGGGTCGCCAGGCGCAGGACGTCGATGGCGTCGTCCTCGTGCAGCAACTGCAGTCGGGGGTCGAAACCGAACGCGACCGGGACGACCGGCATCGCGAGGTAGCGGCTGAGTGGGCTGTCGATTGCCGGACCGATGAAGTTGGCGAACCGGAACACCGTCACGGCAATGTCGGGACGCCGACGGCTGAAGCCGCGTACGTAACTCTCGACTTCGACAGCATCCTTTGCGTACCCGGAGCGGGGCAGCTCCCTGGCGGGCATCTCCTCGGTGAAGATCGCCGGGTCGCGCGGGCTGGCGCCGTAGACGGCGGTGGTCGACTTCACGACAAGGCGACGCACGGTGTCAGACCTCTGGCAGGCGGCCAGCAGCTGCATCGTGCCGATGACGTTCATCTCTTTCATTGGCGCGCGCCCACCCGCGCCGCGCGGGGTTGCCGTGACCGAGGCGTGCACGACCGAATCGACCCCGGCGTTCGTGATCACCTTCGCGATCAGTGGGTTACGGATGTCCGCGCGGACGAACTCGGTTCGCCCGAGACGCGCCAGATCAGCCCTTGACGGTGGTGCGGTGTCGACGCCGATGACTCGGTCGATGCCCGGATCGACGGCCAACAGCCCCGCCACCCGACTGCCCAGGTACCGGCTGACGCCGGTTACTAGGACAACGCTCGGCATCGGCAGCTCCGTCCATGAGTCAGTTCCCCCGGCGCGATCCAGCCGCGCTTACTTCTTGTTGCGGCGCTGGACGCGGGTGCGCTTGAGCAGTTTTCGATGCTTCTTCTTCGCCATTCGCTTGCGTCGCTTCTTGATGACAGAACCCATAGAGCAACCTCATTCGCGCCGGCCGAGCGGCGTTCGTCGGGGAGTGCCCGAGCCGTGCCGGGCAGACTTCGATTTGGCTGGCAGCCTACCTGCAGCCAGCCGGCACCACGTCCGTGCCTGAGTGCCGGATCTCAGCCGGCCTCGATGTAGGCGGCTTGCAAGTAGTCGTGCACGGCTTGCTCCGGTACGCGGAAGGACCGACCGACCCTGACCGCCGGCAACTCACCGCTGTGCACGAGTCGATACACGGTCATCTTCGACACCCGCATGACCGAGGCGACCTCGGCGACGGTGAGGAACCGAACATCAGAGAGGTTGGCATTCCCGGGGCGGTCGTGCTCGGGCGGGCGGACACGCCTCGACGACTCGCCGTGCTCAGTCATATGTCACCGTAACCTTCGGCACGTGTCAGTGCGTCGGCTTCCCCACCGGCGAACGGGACACGCACGTGCTCGACAGAGCCTAGCGGTACTGGTGGGGCAGAAGCGATAGACCAGACGCGCGATACGCATCCCGCCGGTCATCCGGCGCCGAGTTCGCGGCTGCGCAGGCACGCGGCCTCGATCGCGGCGAGCAGGGCGGCGCGCACGCCGTGAATCTCCAACTCCCTGATCGCAGCGATCGTTGTGCCACCCGGGCTGGTCACCGCCTCGCGCAGCTGCACCGGGTGCTCGCCGGAATCGCGCAGCATGACCGCCGAGCCGATCGCCGTCTGCACGATCAGCTCGGCCGACAACGCCCGGGGCAGGCCGAGCAGAATGCCCGCATCGATCATGGCCTCGACCAAGAAGAAGAAATAGGCGGGACCGGAACCGGACAGGGCGGTCACCGCGTCGAGCTGCGACTCTGGGACACGGACCACCTTGCCAACCGACGACAGCAGGGTTTCCGCCCTCGCGAGGTGCTCCTCTCGGGCGTGGGCGCCGCTCGATATCGCGGTCATCGCCTGGTCGACCAGAGCCGGGGTATTAGGCATACAGCGCACGACGGGGACGCCGGGAGCCAGGCCGGCCTCGAGCTGCCGCGTCGTGATCCCCGCAGCGACCGACACCACAACGTGCCGCGTCGTGACGTGCGGACGCAGCTCGGCCAGCATCGTGTCGATGTCCTGCGGCTTGACGGCGATCAGCAGGGTGTCGGCGAACGCGGCGGCGGCGGGTACGTCAACCGCTTGGACGCCATGGGTGGCGGCTAGGTAGGCGGCCCGGTCAGGATGTTTCTCGACCACCACGATGCCGTCGGCGCCGTTACCCGCCAACCCGCCGCGCAGCAGTCCCGAGAGCAGCGCCTCGCCGATCTTGCCACCGCCGAGGATGGCCAGCCCGTCCATCGTCAGCCCTTCGAGATCAGAGACCGGGCGAAGAAAACGAGATTCGCCGGACGTTCGGCCAGCCGGCGCATCAAGTAGCCGTACCACGCTTCGCCGTATGGGACGTATACCCGAACCGTTTCGCCGGCGCCGCACAACCGGCGCTGCTCGTCGGGGCGAATGCCGTACAGAAACTGGTATTCGAAATCGCCCGCCGAGCGGCCATGATGGCTGGCCCGCTCGGCGATGATCGAGATCAGCCGCGGATCGTGGGTGGCGAACATCGGGTAGCCCTGCCCTTCGAGCAGGACGTTGACGCAGCGCACGTAGGAGCGGTCGACATCGCTGCGCGAACGGTAAGCGACCGACGCGGGTTCGTTGTACGCGCCCTTGCACAACCGGACTCGACTGCCGAGGCCGGCCAGCTCGCGACAATCCGCCTCGGTGCGGTGCAGGTACGCCTGCAGCACCGCACCCGTTTCGGGAAAGTCGGCGCGCAACTCGCCCAGCACCGTCAACGTCGAGTCGGTCGTGGTCTGCTCCTCCATGTCGAGGGTGACGGTGGCGCTGACCGCCCGCGCGGCAGTGCAGATCCGCCGCGCGTGCTCGAGAGCGATCTTGTGACCGTCCCCGGGCAGTGCCTGACCGACGGCGCTGAGCTTCACGCTGACCTCGACCTGAGCGGTCAGCGGGCCGATCATGTCGGCCAGGCCGGCCCGGTGCAGTTGCGTCAAGATCGCGAGGTAGGCGTCGGTGACTGCCTGGGCGTGTGCCTCGTCAGTGGTGTCCTCGCCAAGGTGGTCGAGCGTGACGGTCAGGCCGCCGGCGACCAGCGCCCGGGCGGCATTCACTGCCGATTCGGTGTCGGCTCCCCCGACGAAGCGGCGCACCACGCTGCGCGACAGGGGCGCGGTGGATACCAGATGCTCGACCCGCTCGTTGCGGGCTGCGGCCAAGATCGCTGATCGCAACATGCGTGGAGGGTATCGATGTCGGCGCACGCCATCTGCGGGTCGGTGTTACGCCGGCCGCACCAGGTGCAGGCGGCAGAACGCGAGCGCCTCGGCGAGGTCGGCGACCCGCTCGGCCCGGTCGACCGCCCGCCGGGTATTCACCTCGACGATGACATGACCGGCGAAACGCGTCCGGGCGACGCGCTCCAGCACATCGGCGCACGGCTGGCTGCCCCGACCCGGAACGAGATGCTCGTCCTTGCCCAAGCCCGTTCCGTCACCGATGTGCAGGTGCGCCAGGCGCTCGCCCATCGTCTCGAGCATCTCGAGCGCGTCTGACTGCGACACCGCGGTATGCGAGAGGTCCAGCGTGTAGTCGCGATAGGGCTCGTCCTCGGCGACGACGTCCCATCCCGGTTGGTAGGCCGAGACCTCCCGGCCACGCAGCCGAAGCGGGAACATGTTTTCCACCGCGAACCGCACGTCGGTCTCGGCCGCCATCGCGGCGATGCCGGCTTGGAAGCGGCGGGCGTAGTCGCGCTGCCACCGAAAGGGCGGGTGCACGACGACGGTCTGCGCACCGAGCGTCTCGGCGGCGAACTGCGCACGCTGCAACTTCACCCACGGATCGGGCGACCACACGCGCTGGGTGATGATCAGGCACGGTGCGTGGATCGCGAGGATTGGCACCTGGTGGTGCTCAGACAGCCGCCGGAGCGCGGTCGGGTCTTGGCTCACCCGGTCGGTCCACACCATCACCTCCACCCCGTCGTAGCCGAGCTCGGCGGCAAGCTCGAACGCGACAGGTGTCGACTCGGGGTACACCGAGGCGGTGGACAGTCCGACCAGGGCGTCGAAGCTGCGAACCGCGGGCACGCCGGTCAGGAACCCGTCAGCTGGTCGAGTCGGCGCAGAATGATCCCTTCGCGCAACGCCCACGGGCACAACTGGAACGCGTCCACCCCGAGTGCGGACATCGCGGCGGCGGCGACAACGGCCCCGGCGAGTGTCTGGTGCGCACGGGCCGGGCTCACCCCGTCCAATTCGGCCAGGTCGGCGGAGGTGATGCGTGAGATGAACCCGGTCAACTGGCGCAGGCCGTTGCGGGTCAGCTCCCGGTCTACCCGCGGGCCGGCCGACGATGGCGCCGCGCCGGTCAGCCGGGCCAGCGTGCGGAACGTCTTGCTCGTGGCGACGACCCGGTCCGGCACGCCGGCGGCGAGCAGCAGCTTCGCAGGCTTGGCCAGCACGCTGTCGGCATGCTCACGCAGCGCGGCAACCGCCGCCTTGGACGGCGGATCGCCATCGAGCCGGTCTCGCGTCAGCCGTCCCGCGCCGAGGGGCACCGACACGGCCACCGCAGGGTTCTCGTCCGCGCCGGCAGCGAGTTCGAGCGACCCGCCTCCGATGTCGAGGCACACCAGGTTGCCCGCACTCCAGCCGAACCACCGGTGCACGGCCAGGAACGTCAGCCGGGCCTCGTCCTCACCGCTCAGGACGCTGAGGTCGACTCCGGTCTCGACATGAACCCGATCGAGTACCTCGGCGGAGTTGCCCGCATCGCGGACCGCGGACGTCGCGAACGCCATGACGTCATCACAGCCGAGTTCCTTAGCCTGTCGGGTCGCGCCGAGGACTGCGCCCACCAGCGCGTCCGCGCCTTCGATGGCGAGGTCGCCGCGCTTGTCGATGTGTTCAGCGAGCCGCAGCGCGCTCTTGCGTGACAGCTGCGGGGTCGGCTCGGCGCCCCGATGGGCGTCGACGACGAGCAGGTGGACGGTGTTGGAGCCCACGTCGAGCACGCCGAGCCGCATGGCGTTGAGGATAGTCGCGGCGTGCTCGTAGGCTTTCGGTCGTGCCGAAGCAACTGCCGGTGATTACCGCGGAGGTTCCGCTCGACTTCACCCGCGAGTGGATCGAGTTCGCCGACCCCGCTGACGACACGCACTGGATCCGCGCCGATCTCACCTGGCTGTGCTCGCGCTGGACCTGCATCTTCGGTCGCGGCTGCCACGGCATCGAGCGCGAGAGCGCCGGCCTCGGGTGCTGCACGCACGGTGCGTTCTTCTCCGACAAGGCCGACGAGAAGCGGGTCAAGAAATTTGTCGGTGAGCTGACTCCAGCCGACTGGCAGTACTACGACGTCGGCCATCGGGGCACCGGGTCGAAAGCCAAGCTCGATGTCGTCGAGGACGACAGCGTGGCCGATGACCCGAACCGGCGACGCACCCGAGTCGTCGACGGAGCGTGCATCTTCGCCAACCGTCCGGACTTCCCCGGTGGTCAAGGCTGCGCACTGCACGCGCTCGCGCTGCGCACTGGGCGGCATCCGATCGACACCAAACCCGAGGTCTGCTGGCAGCTGCCAGTACGCCGATCGCAGGAGTGGGTCGACCGTCCGGATGAGACGCGGATCTTGGTTTCAACCGTGACCGAGTTCGATCGCCGCGCCTGGGGCGAAGGCGGCCACGACCTGTCCTGGTACTGCACGTCTTCGCCCGAGGCGCACATCGGCGGCGAACCGCTCTATGCCAGCTACGCCCCCGAACTCACCGCCCTGATCGGCCCGCTCGCCTACGGCGAACTCGCACGTTTGTGTGCTGCGCGGCTAATGGCCGGCCTGGTTGCCGTGCATCCGGCAACTGCTGCCGCTGCCGCAACGGCTGCCGCCACAAAGAAATGAACTCAACTGGTCAGCGGTGGCAATAACCTGATGACGTGCGATGCGCAACGTTGGCGACTGTGTTTCTCGTGGCCGTTGCCACCACCGCGGCGTGCACTCAGCAGCGCTCCTCCACCGCGTCTATTCGGCTGACGGCGACTCCGGCGCGAGCGCTTTACGACACGCCAGTGACGATTCGGATCACCGGCCTGAAGCCCGCGCAACGGGTGACCGTCCGGACCACGACGACGGATGAGCGAGGTGTCACCTGGTCGTCCTCGGCGGACTTCGCAGCAGACCAGACCGGGGCGGTCACAAACGGGCAGCCTTCGATCGGCGGGAGCTACACAGGTGTCAATCCGATGGGACTGTTCGAGACGCAGACGCCGCCGCCTTCTGGATCCGATCAGCAGACCTACTTCGCGTTGCCCGACGACTGGCGGATGCATGTCACCATCCAGGCTGGTGCCACGACACTGGCATCCGGTGAGCTGAGTCGTCTCTACCCCAGTCAGGTCGGTGTCTCCGAGCGTCAACAACGCCCGTCGACGGCCGGGATTTACGGCAGCGTCTTTTTGCCGGCCGACACCGCGAGCCGCAAGCCTGCGGTTGTCGTCTTCGGCGGAGCCGAAGGCGGCGTGGGAACGATCGGCGACGCGGGCTTGCTCGCAGCGCACGGATACCCGGCGCTGGCGTTGGCGTATTTCGCCGAGCCCGGGCTGCCGACCGAATTGCGGCGCATTCCGCTGGAGTATTTCGCGTCGGCGCTGCGCATCCTTTCTCAGCAGCCCGGCGTCGATCCGCAACGCATGGTCGTCTGGGGTAGCTCGCGGGGAAGTGAAGCCGCGATGCTCGCTGGCGGGTACTACCCCGAGCTCGTGCATGCGGTGATCGCCTCGGTTCCCAGCGCCTCCGCCAACGGCGGTCTGCCCGACGCCAGGCAACCCGCATGGACCCGTGCCGGCGTTGCGGTGGCGGTCGGTTCGCTCATCCCGGTCGAGAAGATCAACGGGCCGGTCCTGCTCGTCTGCGGCGGGCGGGACGAGGTATGGCCATCGTGTACGTCGACGGAGGGCATCCGCGATGAGCTAGCGGCCGCGAACGCCGCTCTGCCGACGGTTCTGCAGTACCCGGTGGCGGGGCACCTCGTCGGCAATCTCCTTCCGTTCGTACCGAGCGTCGTAACCCGGGAAGCCACTGCCAGCGGAGCGTTTCTCGATGCAGGCGGTAGCCCCGCGGCCGATGCTGCTGGGCGGGCCGACGGATGGCCGAAGTTGTTGGCGTTCCTCGCTGCCGTCCCGCGCTCTTAAACCTCGAACTTGTAGCCCAGTCCGCGGACCGTCACCAGATGCTTGGGATTGGCAGGGTCAGGCTCGATCTTTGACCGCAGCCTCTTGACGTGGACGTCGAGGGTCTTGGTGTCGCCGACGTAGTCCGCACCCCACACCCGGTCGATGAGCTGTCCACGGGTAAGCACCCGGCCGGAGTTGCGCAGCAGCAACTCCAGCAGGTCGAACTCCTTCAGCGGCATCGAAACGACCCGGCCGTCGAGGGCGACAGTGTGCCGCTCGACATCCATCCGCACCGGGCCGGCCTCCAGGGCGTTGGCCAGCAGGTCATCGGATTCGGCGCCCCGCCGGAGCACGGCCCGGATGCGGGCGATCAGTTCACGTGACGAGAACGGCTTGGTGACGTAGTCGTCCGCGCCAATCTCGAGTCCGACGACTTTGTCGACTTCGCTGTCGCGAGCCGTCACGATGATGATCGGGACATTGGAGCGCTGACGCAGTGAGCGGCACACTTCGGTGCCCGACAACCCCGGCAGCATCAGATCCAGCAGCACCAGGTCCGCGCCGCTGCGATCGAAGGTGGCAAGCGCGTCCGGGCCGGAGGCTGCGACCGCGACCTCGTAGCCCTCACGACGCAACATGTAGGACAGCGCGTCGGAGAACGACTCTTCGTCCTCGACCACCAGTACGCGCGTCATCCGCTTCCCGCAGCGGCTCTCGGCAACTGGGCAGCCACTCCGGCAGCTCCGTTCTCCGTGGCGGATTCGGCGAGCGAGTGCACGAGGGGTAGCCGCATGGTGAACGTCGATCCTGCGCCCTCAGCGCTCCACACCGACACCGTCCCGCCGTGATTGGTGGCGACGTGCTTCACGATTGCCAGCCCCAGCCCGGTACCGCCGGTAGCCCGTGAGCGCGCCGGGTCCACCCGGTAGAACCGTTCGAACACCCGCGTCAATTCGGTCTCGGCCAGTCCGATGCCCTGGTCGCTCACCGAAATCTCGACCCAGCGTCGCCCGTCCGGCTCATCGACGCGGCGCGCACTGAGGGCGACGCGGGTGCCACGGGGGCTGTACACGACCGCATTGTCGAGCAGGTTCGCCACCGCAGTGGCTAGCTGGCCTTCGTTACCTCGCACGATCAGGTCGTCCGCGCAGCGCGTGACGATTGAGATGCCCGCCTGATCAGCGACCAGCCGGGTGCGATCCTGCGCCTCGGTGAGCACGCTCGCTACCGACACGGCGTCGCCTCCGGGGAGCGGCTCGGCGCCCTGCAGGCGCGACAACTCGATCAGCTCGCGCACCAGGCGCCCGAGCCGTGCCCCTTCGTGCTGCATCCGCGCGGCGAAGCGCTGCACCGCTTCGGGATCGTCCGACGCGTCCTGCAACGCCTCAGCCAGCAGCGTCAACGCGCCCACCGGTGTCTTCAGTTCGTGCGAGACGTTCGCGACGAAGTCGCGGCGCACGGCCTCGAGGCGGCGCGTCTCGGTCACGTCTTCGAGCAGCAGGGCGACGGCCTCCACGCGGTCGCCGTGAGCGGGGTGCGGCAGTGGCACAGCCGTCGCGGACAGCGCGATCGGCTCGCGACCCAAGCGGCCCATCGGCAAGTCGACGGCGCCGTGAACCACGGAGGAGGTGTCGGTGGACGTCCGGATCAACCGCACCAGCTCATCGAAAGCCAGCCGGCCGGCGAGCAGTACCCCCATGCCTCGGGCCGACGAATTCACCAGCACGACGCGTTCGTCGCGATCGACAACGACCACGCCGTGGTTGAGCGCCTCGACCACGAGTGCGGAGAGCGGACGCGCGGGTTCGGTGATCACCGGGGCGGCGCGGCCGCCACGCTGCGCCAACAACAGGCCGATCAGCGTGCCGCAGACCAATGCGGCCACGGCGCCGACCAGGGCAACAACCACCACGGCGTCAAGCGTACGGGCGCGTCCGAGCGGCTACGCCGCCCTTACCGGGCCGCCCCGTTCGTGTTCATCAGGTGTACCCGCGCTGTTCACCGAGATAGACCCGCAGCTGCACTCGGCGAACTACGCTACAAGTCAGCCGACGACGTAGGGACAGCACGATGCGGGACATCTACCACGACGAACTGGACGACATCGGCAAGACGCTGGTCGCCATGAACACGATGGTCCGGCACGCCATGGAGCGAGCGACGCGAGCACTCCTCGATGGCGACCTGGCCGGCGCCGAACAGGTCATCTCACAAGATCCACAAGTGGACGCGCTGCGGCAGGATGTGGAAGCCCGCACGTTCCAACTGATCGCTCGTCAGCAGCCAGTCGCAAGCGACCTGCGCGTCTTGACCTCCACTCTGCACCTGATCGACGACCTCGAACGGATGGGCGACCTCGCGCTGCACATCGCCAAGGTCGCGCGCATGCGCTACCCCGAGATCGCGGTTCCCAGCGAGCTGCGTGACGCGATCTCTCAGATGGGCACCGTCGCGTTGTCGCTTGTCGACAAGGTCGGCGCGGTCATCGACGGACGTGACGTGGCACTTGCCCAAGCCATCGAAGCCGAGGACGACTCGATGGACGCGTTGCATCGCAAGCTGTTCACCCTGTTGCTGTCGCCGACCTGGTCGCACGGAATCGAGGCGGCAATCGACATGACGCTGCTCGGTCGTTACTACGAGCGCTACGCCGACCACGCGGTGGCCGTCGCACGCCGGATCGTGTTCATCGTGACTGGCCGGCTCCCTGAGCCGATGTCCACCGGCATCACCCAGTTCAGCGGCTGACCTGCGCGCCCGCCGACCGAAGGGGCGTCAGCGCGTGCCCTGGTTGGCTACCGCCTCGATCGCAGCCGCGGCGGCTTCTGGGTCGAGATAGCTGCCCGGCTCGGTTGGCCGCAGTGTCGATGGGTCCAGTTCGTAGCGCAGCGGAATGCCGGTAGGCACGTTCAGCGACACCACCGCATCGTCGGACAATCCGTCCAGATACTTGATCAATGCCCGTAATGAATTGCCATGCGCGGCGATCAGCACAGTCATTCCGCCGCGCAGATCTGGAACGATCGCGTCATACCAGTAGGGCAGCAGTCGCGACACCACGTCGGCAAGACACTCGGTGCGCGGCAGGGCATCGAGCAGGTCGCCGTAGCGGGCGTCGCCGACTTGGCTGTAGCGGTCGTCGTCAGCCAGTGACGGCGGCGGGGTGTCATACGAGCGGCGCCAGAGCATGAACTGGTCGTCACCGAATTCCGTCCGGACGGCTGCCTTGTCCTTGCCCTGCAAGACGCCGTAATGACGTTCATTTAGGCGCCACGAACGTCGTACCGGGATCCATGACCGTTCGACCACCTCAAGGACGACGGTGCCGGTGCGGATCGCGCGCCGAAGCAGCGAGGTATGCATGACGTCAGGTCGCAGCCCGTGCTCGACGAGCAGTTCACCGCCGCGGGTGGCCTCGGCGAGCCCCGCGTCGGTGAGGTCCACATCGACCCAGCCGGTGAACAGGTTCTTGGCGTTCCAGTCGCTCTCACCGTGGCGGAGCAGGATCAGGGTCGCGGTCACGCCATCATCCTGCCAGCGCTCATTCGATTGTTCGCTTCGCGCTCAGTCGATTGTTCGCTTCGCGAAGTCCGCGAAGGCCTCCAGATTTGCCAGCGATTCGCCGTTCTTGACCCGCCATGCCCACTCACGTCTGATCGATGAGCCGAACCCCATCTGCAGCAGAGTGTTGAACGCTCCGTCGGCGCTGTCGAGGACGACACCGAGCACTCGATCGATCTCATCTGCCGACACCGCCGACAACGGCAACCGGCCGGTGAGATAAACGTCGCCACTGTCGTCGATCGACCAGCCGACGACATACATCCGGGCGTTGTGCTGCAACAGATGGGCGAAGACCTGCTCGCGATTCTCCTCCGGGCTGCGCATCACGAACGCCTCGATGCGCAGCGCGTGCGCGCCTACCGTCAAGAAACAAGCTGTCTTCAGCCGGCATTCGCCGGGCAACTGGACGGCGAAGGCAACAGGCGTCACTCGCTCGTACTCCAACCCCTGCTCTCGCAGTGCCTCGTCGACGACCGCGACAACTCCCGCGTCAGTCACCGACGGCTCGCGCGGGCCGTCGCAAGTCGGCGAGCGTCGCAATCGCATCCCGGTACGCGCCGAGCAAGCCATGTGTGGTGCGCTGCCAGGAGAATCCCTCGGCATGATCGCGGCTACTCTCGGCGAATTCGGCCAACCGATCCGGAGTGCGCACCAATTCGGTGATCGCCGCGGCCCACACGTCCGGGTCGTGGCCGTGGACGAGGCGCCCGGTGACCCCGTCAATGACGGCAGTCGACAAGCCGCCGACGGCCGCAGCCACGACAGGCGTGCCGCACGCCTGCGATTCCAGGGCGACCAGTCCGAACGATTCGTTGTAGCTGGGCACGACAGTCAGGTCCGCGGCTCGGTAGTAGTCGGCGAGCACTTCGCGCGAGACGGGGGTGCGGAACTGCACCAGATCGGCGATCCCCAGATCGGTAGCCAGCCCCGGCAGCCAGTCCGGAGCCGCCAGCCCCGAACCGCTCGGCGAGCCCAACACGATCACCCGCAACCTGCTGGCGAGTTGCGGATCCGTCGCGCGGATGCTGGCTGCGACGTGCAGCAGGATGTCCGGGGCCTTCAGTGGCTGGATGCGTCCCACGAACAGCAGGACGAGCGCGTCCGGTGCGATCCCCAGCCGGCTGCGCGGCGATTCGGTGGCTGGGGAGAACGTCTGCAGATCGACCCCTGGCGGGACGATCGCGATCTTGGCCGGATCGGCGCCGTAGTGCTCGATCAGTTCACGCGCTTCGTCCAGGGTGGGCGCCACCAGCCGCTCGGCCTCAGCCACGACCTGTTCCTCGCCGACGATCCGCGACAAGGGTTCGGGCGGATCACCGTCGGCGAGCGCGGCGTTCTTCACCTTTCCCAACGTGTGCGCCGAATGGACGAGTGGCACACCCCATCGGTCGCGCGCTAGCCAACCGACCTGGCCGCTGAGCCAGTAGTGGGAGTGGATCACGTCATACCAACCCGGCTCGTGGAACGCCTCGGCGCGCAGCACGGCCGCGGTGAACATGCACAGCTGCGCAGGTAGGTCCGCCTTGGCCAACCCTTCGAAGGGCCCCGCGGTTACGTGCCGAACGGTCACTCCGGGATGCATCTCGACTGCGGCCGGCTGATCGCTGGCGGTCGCCCGGGTGAAGATCTCGACTGCCGTGCCCGCCTCGGCGAGGCGCTTCGCGGTCTCGACGATGTAGACATTCATGCCGCCGGCATCGCCCCCGCCGGGCAGGTCGAGCGGCGAGGTATGCACGCTCAACATGGCCACTCGTCGGATCACGGCAGGTCCCTTCTCCTCCCCGATCATGCCCGACATCGCCGAGCGGCGAGAATCTCCGTATGACAGGTATCGCGGTGGTGACCGGGGCGAGCAGCGGTATCGGGGCGGCGACCGCCCGCCGACTCGCTGCCGAGGGATTCGAGGTGGTGGCCGCCGCCCGTCGGCGTCACCGTCTCGACGAGCTCGCGGGGACGTCGCCGCGGATTCGGGCCGTCACCCTCGACGTGACAGACCCGCGCTCAGTCAGCGCCCTTGCGGCGTCGCTCGACGACGTCGCGGTGCTGGTAAACAACGCGGGCGGCGCCATTGGCACCGAACCGATCGAGGCAGCCGACCCGGTCGATTGGCAGGCGATGTACGACACGAACGTCCTGGGCGTGCTGCGGGTCACCCAGGCTCTGCTGCCGGCGCTTGAGCACGGTTCGGGCGGCCATATCGTGGTCACGGGCTCGATCGCGGGACACCTGGTCTACGAGGGTGGCGGCGGCTACACGGCGGCCAAGCACGCGGCGTCGGCGCTCGTTGAAACGCTACGGCTGGAGCTCAATGGCCGGCCGATCCGAGTCACCGAGATCGCTCCCGGCCTGGTGCACACCGAGGAGTTCGCGCTCGTGCGCACGCGCGGCGACGCCGACGCGGCTGCCCGCGTTTACTCCGGTGTCGACAAGCCGCTCACCGCTGACGACATCGCCGACTGCATTGCGTTCGCGGTGACCCGTCCCGCTCACGTCAACGTCGACCTGCTCGTCGTTAAGCCGCTGGCCCAAGCCGCGCCACACAAGGTCGCTCGCCGCGGAGCCCCCTCCCCAACGGATTAGGGCGGGCTAGAGCGCGACCCCGACGAGGTGTGCCTCGGGACGCAGCCGGATGCCGAACCGGGCGTGCACGCCGTCCCGGATCTCGCGTGCGAGCTCAAGCAGCTGCCGAGTCGTTGCGCCGCCGCGGTTGGTTAACGCGAGGGTGTGCTTGGTCGACACCGCGACCGTGCCGGGTGGGCGGTCGAGTCCGTAGCCACGTCCGAAGCCGGCGTTCTCGATCAGCCACGCCGCCGACAGCTTTACCTGCCCGTTGACCTGCCATTGCGGACAGTCGCGCGGAGCGTCCTCGGCTGCGACGAGCGGGTTGACGAAGAACGAGCCGACGCTCCACGTGTCGTGATCAATCTCGTCGAGCACCATGCCCTTGCTGCGACGCAATGCGAGCACCACCTCGCGCACCTCGGTCGACGGCGCCGGCGATCCGGGTGGCACGCCCAGCCGCCGCGCAAGTTCGAGGTAGGTCACTTGCGACGATCGGGACCGGCGCAGCGCGAAGGTCACATCGAGCACCACATACCGGTCGGTGTGCTTGAAGGCACTGGTGCGAAAGCCGAAGCCGCACTGAGCGGCGGCCCACGACGTGACCTCGCCGGTATTCCGATCGAGCACAGTCAGCCGCTCGATGACGTCGGAGACCTCGCTGCCGTAGGCGCCGACGTTCTGCACCGGCGTCGCGCCAGTCAGCCCAGGGATGCCGGACGTGCTCGCCAGCCCGGCCCAGCCCTCGGCGACGGTGCGCGCCACGAGTGACTCCCACGGCACGCCCGCGTCGGCGGTCACGATGACCTGCTCGCCCTCCGGCTGCACCGTTAGGCCGGCGGAGCGGACCATGACCACGACACCGGGCCAACCCTGGTCCGACGCAACCAGGTTGCTGCCGCCGCCGAGCACCAGCATTGGCTCAGCTGCCGCGTCTGCGGCCCGGACAACGTCCACCAGCTCGGCGGTGGTGTGCGCGGTCAGCAGCCGGCCAGCCGGTCCGCCCATACGCAGGGTGGTGAGCTCGGCCAGCCGCTGGGACACGCTGGGCGAGAGTACGCCGGACCAGAAAGATCACCGCTTAAGTTGCCTCGGCCCGGCCGCTGATCGATGCTTGCCTCAAGGGGCCGCGGGTGCGGTACCAACCCGAACCGAACAGAGGGGAACCACGACAATGGCTGTCTCCGTCAATCTGAGCAAGGGCCTTGACAAAGCTTATGAGGACAAGAGTCTCGCCGAGATCTTGAACGCATCACCCTCGGCGCTCGCGGGCGTCACGGACGAGGACGCAAAACGGCTCGACCAGGCGTTCGGGATCAAGACGGTGCGCGACTTCGGCAGCAACAAGTACTTCGCGCTGGCTGGCGTTCTGGTCGCGCTGGATGGCAAAACCGGCTGAGCCTTACGTCGTCGACGGTCCGGAGGGTTTCCACGAGCTGAGCCTGAGCACTACGCTGGCGCCAGGAGGATGCGGCGGGGGTGGTGGCCGTGCCGTACGTGCCGACACGAAGGTGGCTTTTCCTTGTCGCGGCGACGGTCGCGGTCGTCGGCTTGCTGCCGACGACCTCGGCCGGCGCAACCTCGTCGCTGCCGCATGTGATCGCCTCGACCGGCGACTCAATCACCCGTGCGTTCGACGTCGGTTGGTGCTGCATTCTGCGTGACGCACCGGAGTACTCCTGGTCGACCGGGACGAGCGTGGACAGTCACTACGTCAGGCTGACCCGGTTCGACCCGAAGATCGTCGGAAACGCGTACAATGATGCTCGCAGCGGCGCCAAGATGAGTGAGCTCGCTACCCAGCTTTCCCAGGCCGCCGGACAGCGCGCGGACTATGTCACCGTCCTGATGGGCGCAAACGACGTGTGTACCTCGACTGTCTCGACGATGACTGCGACTGCGACGTTCGAAGCGCAGTTCCGCGCCGCGCTCAGCCAGTTCACGCAGGCTCGTCCCCGGGCCCGGATTTTTGTTTCGTCGATCCCGAACGTCTACCGGCTGTGGGAGGTCCTGCACACCAACTTCGCGGCGACCTTGGCATGGAGCACGTTCGGGATCTGTCAGAGCATGCTCTCCTCGTCAAATACAGATACTGAGCGGGCGCAGGTGCTCGCGCAGGAGGGCGCCGACAACGACACGCTCGCCCGGATATGTGCGCAGTTCACGCAATGCCGCTGGGATGGGTACGCGACCTACAACACGACCTTCTATGCCAGCGACATCAGCCCGGTCGACTACTTCCATCCCAGCTCGCAGGGGCAGAACAAGCTCGCTTCGGTGACATGGGCCGCGAGCTACTGGCCAACTAGCTAGCGCCACGCAACGAGCAGGGCCCCGACGAGTGCTTCGGCGACGCTCGCTAGCCTGTTCAGCAGCCAGCTATCAAGGGCCTCTAGCTCAATTGGCAGAGCTGCGGACTTTTAATCCGTAGGTTGCGGGTTCGAGCCCCGCGGGGCCCACTACATCCCTTACACATCAGGGTTTACGCGCCGCTCCGGCGGCTTCGTGCCAGCTCATGAGAGCGATCAATCGGTCGATTGTCCGGATCTTGTCCGGGTGCCAACGCAAGGATGGCCTCGGCGACTCTTGCGGTAGCGGCACGCTGCTGGCTGACGTCCGGTTGGGCATAGCGCGTCAGAGTCATCAGCGAACTGGAGTGCCCGAGCATCGCCTGCACATCGCGAACACTGGCCGACTGCTGGAGAGCCAACGTCGCGGCCGTGCGTCGAAGCGTGTGAAACCCGCTCCCGTCGATGCCTGCCGCCGCCATGGCCGTCCTCTTAGGCGCAGCGGAAGACGTGTCGGCGTCCTTCTCGTTGGGCCGCGTCCTGCACGGCGACGGTGTCGCGGATCGTGGCGAGCGCGGTGGAGAGCGGGAGCGGCTGATCCGCGACACGCATGGCTGGGTCGGTGACAGCGACCGGATGCCACCAGATGCCGTCGGCGGTGACGGTGGGTTCGGGTTCGAGGGTGTCGATGCTGACCTGCTCGCCATGCTGCGCGTATCCCTGTTTGGCGACGGGTCTGATCAGGCGGTGGTCGGCGGCGATGCCCAGGGTGTCGAGTAGTGCGACGAGGTCGGCAGCGGTGTCGGTTTCATCGTCGTTCAACGTCGCCGCGATCTTGACGGTGAATCCGAGCGCGCGCGCCTGCTTGATGCCGGCCAAGGTCTGAGCGTGGGTGCCGTGGCCGCGGTGTCGTTCATGCAGCGCGGGCGCGGCGGAGTCGAGGCTGACCTGCAGGGTGACCCGGTCGCGGGGCATCGCTTCGAGTGAGTGTCGGCGCGCACCCCGGCCAAAGACCATCGCGTTGGTGAGCACCGTGACCGGCAGCCTCGCCGCGAGCTGGACAATCAGGTCTTCGATCTGCGGGTGCAGGAACGGTTCGCCGCCGGTCACGAGCAGCTCGCGGCCATCGAGCGCGCCGAACGCGTCGGCGACCTCCAGCGCAAGTTCAAGCGGCATGAGCCGCGCCTGCGCTTGGGGCGACGACTTGGCGCAGCAGTACCCGCATGCCAGGTTGCAGTGGAAGTTGCTGTACAGCCACAGCCGATCACCGACGGGCGCCACCGGCCCGTTGGTGAAGACCGTGGTGTGCGTGGTGGCTCGCGAGGCGTCCGGGGCCGTTCCGCCACGCCGGATCGCGACCTGCCAAGGACCCGCAGGGTCGTCCTCGGTGGACGTGACGATCTCGTGGCCGGCCAGCCGCGCCCAGTCGTGCAGGTCGGGCGGCACCGAGGGTTCCTCGGTGTGTACGAGCAGCACCTGGCCCGGCTCGATCTGGCGGATCGTGCGCGTCAGGAGCAGCAGTAGCCCGCTGCCGCAGTCCATCGTGCCGCCGCGCAGTTCCGCCGCCGGCAACATCGGATGCACGAGACCGCTCAGTAGGAGATGGTCTGGGCGCCGTCGGCCATCAGCGCGACGACCGCCGCACCACCGGCGATGACCGCGCCATCGACGAGGTCGGTCTCGGTGATGCCACGCTTCTTGGCGCACGGGCTGCAGACGATGATCTTGCCACCGGCTTCGACGAAGCCGGAGACCAGTTCGGCCAGGGGCGCGAACCCGTCCTCGTTAATCTTCTCCGCCTCACCCTTCTTGCCGAGCCACGCCCCGTCGGAAGACAGGAAAACCGTGCTGACCTGCCCTGAGCCGGCCGCGGCGCCGGCGACGACGAACCCCACGGTGGCACGGTCAGGGTTGTCGTGACTGCTGGCCAGGGACACGAGGATGCTGCTCATCAGGTGTACTCCGTTCCGGGTAGCCGATGCCATGGCCGGTCAGGCTCGACCGGGTTGGGACTCCCGGCAAGCTCGACGATAAACCGCCCACTGTGGGAGTCGCCGCCGGAGGGACCTCGGTAGCGGTGGCCGGTGAGGTGACACCAGGCCGGAATGTCGATCGACGCCGCCGGATCAGACGTGGCGATGCCGATCAGGGTGCCCGCGGGCAGGTCCCGCACCCGCCGGTAGACAACCAGCAGCAACTCCCCGCACGCCAGATCGCCGCCCTCGATCCGCAGCACATCATCGACACCCGGCTCCTCGACACGGCCGGGCCGAGTCAGAACGGCCACCGGCGACCGAATCGCGCCGCGAGCTGGCGATCGAAGCCCCAGTACCGCCCGGCCGGAGCGATCGCCAATAACCCCAGCGGGAACAGATCCTCGGCCGGGTACTCCCACAGATAGTGATTGGCATGCCACAGCATGATCCACACCGGACCAATCAGCAGCAGCCCACCCACCGCGGCTAGCCGGCTCGCGATACCCAGAATCAGGCCCACGCCAACAGCGAGCTCCGCCAGCGTCAAGAACACGCTCCACGGACCCCAATACGGCAGGACCACGTGTTCATAAAACCCACCGAGCGGTCGGATGCCCGTCCTGGCCGCGTTTTCAGTGAGAATGGCTCGGGCCGTGCCCTTGTCAACCAAGTTGAACGAGAAGAACCCGAGGTCGTAATTGTTCTTCTCGAACACCTTGGCGAGCCCGTTCGACAACCACGCCAAACCGATGAAGATGCGCAACGCCGTGAACAGGCGCACAAATACCGTCGTCTCGGTACCCACGTCCGCCGCCGGCGACAGCTGAGTTTTCTCCATGGGCTGCCTCTCACCGCACACCGGAACTCGCACCTGGCAGGCACAACCCTATCCCGCCCCGCCACGACAGACCCCGCCACGGGTTACCGAACCAAGAACACTGCGCGGGTGACCTCACGAGGCCGGCTCCCAACGCGCCGCCGATCCCACCAGTCGCAGGCATGCGCGGCCACCGCCCGCCAGAGGGTGACCCAGCCGCCAAGGCCGACACGCAACCGGCCGTCCCGCCGGGCGCGGGT
>JBDUCV010000125.1:0-3268 GCA_040003255.1 Actinomycetota bacterium | reverse complement strand
CCTGCGCCACCGCCTCCGGAGGGCGGTGCTCTATCCCCTGAGCTACGGGGGCCGATCCGGGTCGAGTGCTGCGCCGTCGGCCTTGCAAACCCGGTCAGCCTAGCAGCCGAACGGCGCCGGTCAGCTGGTGTGAAGGAGCCGGGCAAGGCCGGGATCGTCGCCCAGCAGACCTTCCAGCAGCGCCTCGGCGAGCGTCTGCGAGCACACGAGTGGATGAACAGCGAAAGCGTGCACAGCGTGCTCACGAGAGCGGTGGAGTACCGCGTCGATCGCCGCCCGTTCCGCAGCACGCACTGATGCGACCAGGCCGAGTTGATGCAGAGTGAGCCGGTCGACTGCCCGTGGAATCGCACCGTTCGCGTCGACGATGCAGGGAACCTCCACGACTGCGTCGGCGGGCAGCTGCGGCAGGGTCGTCCCATTGGCGACGTTGACGATCAGTTCGGCCGGCGGCCCCCCGGTCAGTGCGGCAATGAGATCGAGGGCGACCTGCTCGTACCCGCCGCCGGACAGGTCCTGCTCGTCGCGCTCATCGCCGCTTGATCGTGCCTCGGCCAGGTAGCTCTGCTCGCGCGCCCGGCGGGTCGCCTCCCATAGCTCGGCGGCGTTTTGCCCATCGGCTGCCTGGTAGAACGCCGCCTGCGCCTCGCGCACGACCTCGCCGCGCGTGGGCGCATCCCGAAGCGAACGCAGCACGTCGTCTGGCCGGTAATAGAAGTACAGGTACTCGATCGGCAGCGCGCCGAGTGCACGCAGCAGCGTGCCGCCGAACAGCCGGCCCTCTTCGAACGAACCGAGCACGCTGGCCGACGACAGTAGGCCCGGAAGCAGATCCCGTCCGTCGACGCGCAACGACCGCAACCAGCCCAGGTGGTTGAGGCCGGCGTAATCGATCACTGCGTCGCTTGGACGCACTCCGAGCGCGGTGCACGTTCGGCGGATCAGTCCGACGGGGGAGTCGCAAATGCCGATGACGCGCTCGCCGAGCACGGTCCGCATCGCTTCGGTGATCATGCCGGCCGGGTTGGTGAAGTTGATCGTCCAAGCATCGGGCGCGAGATCGGCAATCGTCTTGCTCGCGGCCAGGACGACGGGCAGCGTGCGTAGCCCGTAGGCGATCCCGCCCGCGCCGACCGTCTCCTGGCCGAGAACACCGAGCGACAGAGCACGTCGTTCGTCGCGAACCCGCGCGTCCGCACCCCCGACCCGGATCGCGGAGAAGATCACGTCGGCGCCCAGAACCGCATCGGCCAACGAAATCGTCGCGCGGATCGTGGGCGGCGCATCGCCCAGGACCGACATGATGACCGCCAGTCGGTGTGCGTCGATGTCGTGGAGCACGACCTCGTCGACGCCGAGCCCAGGCCGTTTACGCAGCGCTCCGACGACCTGCGGCACCCGGAACCCGCCACCACCCAAGATAGCCAGCCGCACCATGTCAACCTACTGAGGTGAGATGCTCAGGGACCTGGTGACCGAACCCGACTTCGACGTGTTCCTGCAGGGCACGGTGTTCTTCGACATCGTGCTTACCGGGTTGCCGTCTCTACCGTTGCGAGGCACCGAATCGTGGGCAGAAGGCATGGGCTCCTGCCCCGGCGGCATCGCCAACCTGGCGATCGCGGCGAGCCGGCTCGGACTACGCACCAGCTTGTCCGCCGCATTCGGTGACGACGTATACGGCGACTTCATGTGGCGGACACTGGCCGAGCAGGAGGACGTCGACCTGTCGAAGTCGCGCCGCTTCGCGCAGTGGCATTCACCGGTCACCGTCTCACTTGCTGTGCAGCGCGATCGGGCGATGATCACCCACAGCCATCCCGCACCGGTGCCGCTAGCCGAGCTCGCGCGAACTGTTCCCCATGCGGCTGCCGGTGTCGTGCATGTGGACGAGACCCCGCAGCCGTGGCTCGCCGAGGCGCGGCAGCACGGGATGCTGCTGTTCGGCGATGTCGGCTGGGATCCCACCCAGCGGTGGTCGACGGAGCTGCTCTCGCGGCTGGCAGATTTCCACGCCTTCTTGCCCAACAGCAACGAGGCGATGGCCTACACCCGCACTGACGACCCACGCGCGGCGTTGCTGCGGCTGGCCGAAGCGGTGCCGGTGGCCGTCGTGACGTGCGGCGGCCAAGGCTCGATCGCGATCGACTCGACGACCGGCGAGGAGGAATGGGTGCCGTCCCTGCCGGTCAACGCGGTCGATGCCACGGGTGCCGGCGATGTCTTCGCGGCAGCCTTCGTGCTCAGTACGCTGCGCGCCTGGCCGCTGCGGCATCGGCTCGCCTTCGCCAACTTGTGTGCGGCCCTGTCGGTGCAACAGGTGGGCGGGTCGCTCGCCGCGCCAGGCTGGGGCGACATCGCGGATTGGCTCGCAGCCGTGCGCGCCGAGTCATTGGCCGGCTCGCGGGCGGCCAGCGTGCTACTGCACGGCTACGAGTTTCTGGCTGACGCGCTACCGGCGAGCCCGGCGCGCACCGTGCGCCGCGCGAGCGCGACCATCGCCCGGACGTCCGACGCGTCCTGAGCTCGCCGGATCAGCTCGGGCCGGCCAGCGGGTTGCCGAAGGTGCTGGGCTTGTTCTTGAACGTCGGTTGCGCGCAGCTCGCGCCGTATTCGGGGGTGGTCTTCGGGTTGTAGCGCACCGCGTCGATGAACTGCTGGATCCGAGGGTCGGACGCGGAGTCCAGGAACAGTTGGTAACCCCACGATTGGAACGAGATCTTGGACTTCAGGCCGGGGTACGGACTCATCATCATCCGGTCGACGCCGTTGACGTTCTTGGCGAGCGCATCGACCTCGGCCTTGGCCAGATCGGGCTGGTAGGTGATCCATACGGCCCCGTGCTCGAGACTGTGGACGGCGTTCTCGTTCGCGATGGCGTTCGGGTAGACGGTGCCGGTGCAGTCGGCGTTGTAGCCGCTGTGGCGACCCCCGACGGGGGGTGTGGCGTCGTACTTCACCTTGCCGGTGACGTGTCCGCGCTCGGATTCCTTGCTGAAGGTCACTGCATTGATCGCCTTCGCGTCGGCCAGCTCATGCAGGTACGACGGACCACCACTGCCCTTGCGGGTGACCGCGTAGCCGATGATGGCAACCGCGAACACGACGACTAGAACGGCCGCGATGATCAGCCCCCACGGCGTCTGGCGCTGATTAACGATCGACTTGCCCGGTTTCTTCACGGGAGGCCGCGCACCGGATCCCTGCGCGCGTGGGCCCGGCCGTGCGCCGCTCGGCTTAATGGACGGCGACGACGAGCGGGACGTGG